>CADBSX010000106.1 GCA_902797515.1 uncultured Eubacteriales bacterium
AAAAACGAGGCTTGCCGTATTTTGCCTTGCTATTCTTTTCCTTAAAATCTTTCTTTATCTTCGATTTGAAACGCAGACTCACGAAATAGTTTATCAAAACGGTGGATATAAGCGACAAAAGCGAACTCGTTATCATATATATCGAGAACGACGCCGAATACAGGAACGCGAACACGCCGAACATTATAGGCATCATCCACGTCATCATTTTCTGCGTCATAGCCGCTTGTCCGTTCGCGCCGTCAACGGTCGCAAGTTGCGTCTGAGTCTTTTGCGCGCGCTGCATAATAAACTGCGAGGCGAACATAGTGCCTATCGACAATATAATAAGAATAAGCCAACCGTTGCCGTTTTTAAATCCTTTTTCCTTGTATTCGGAAAGATTAGCCGTTATCTCGCTGTAACTCTCGCTATTGAGCGTTCCGACAGCGTTCCGCAGGTTTTTGGAAATATCCGAGTTGGACGGTATTGCCGAATTCATCGGGCTGTCCGCCACCCAGATATTTTTTATCCACGGCGTTATATACGACTTGTTTTGTCTCGTGTTTACGAAAACTTCTTTCGCCGCGTTTCTCGCCGCCTCGCGTATTTCCGCGAGTTTTTCGTTCGCGATCGCCGCCGCGGTCTTTTCCCCGAAATACTTCTCCGCAGAAGTCTCGAACTTTACTTCGATATCCGAAAACTCCGCGAAAACCGCGGTATAATCGACTTCGCCTTTTTCGTAGTCGAAGTACTTGTTTACTTCCGCGTCTTCCTTATATTCGGTGAAAAACGCATACACGTCCTTTATATCCGCGTTTCCGTTGTCGTCGTATTTTATAAGACCTTTTTCTTCGAGTTCGGTTATGCCCTTTAAGTTTATAAGTTTCGCTCTGAACTCCGCGTCAATATTTTGCAGAAGTTCCTTGTTTTCCCTGTTGAATTTAAGGTCCTCGTTAAGATACTCTTTGAGCGCGGGATATTTTTCGACTATCTCGCCGTATTTGTTCTTGTCCGCGACGTACTTTTTCTCGTCGGCGTTTTTCTCGCCGTCCGCATAACCTTCGGTAAACCAGACGTAGTATCCGCTATCTTTCAAAACTTTATTTATATCTACGTCGAAATGCGCGGTATTGGTATCGTCCGAAAGATAGACGGTGCCGTCCTCCGCGTACTTTTCGACTTCCGCGGTATAAGCGACGCCCATCTCGTTATATACTTCCTTATTCATAAAATTAGAATAAGCGGTAAACGCGTTTATTACTATTATAAACAATACGAGCGTAATTATCGAGGGCAGACACGCCGAAAACATAGAATAGCCGTTCTTTTTATAGAGCGCCATCATTTTCTGCTGATAGAGTTGCTGATTGTTGGCGTATTGTTTCTGTAATTTTTCGAGGTCGTCTTTCATAAGTTCCATTTTGAGAGAATTTTTCTTCATTGAAACTCGCGACCATATATCCGGACCTAAAGTTATAAGTTTTAAAATAAGAGTAAACAAAATAATACCGAAGCCTATATCTCCGGCAAAAGTAATAATACCTCTTATTATTTTACCTATCCAGTTGATGCTTACGCTGCCGAAACCGCCGGGAAAGATGTCTATTCCCGCGGCGAGCAAATTTTCAAAAATCATCTGTTACTCCAAAACGCATATTTATAGGGCTTGCGGCGAAAAAAAACACTTCGCCTTTACAAAAGCCACTTTTTTTTGCCGAAACTGTCGGGAACGGGATCGAAACCGCCTTTATTGAAAGAATTGCACCTCAAAATTCTTCGTACAATAAGAAAAGAGCCTACAAAAAAATTATGCTTTTGCAGGGCTTCAATAGCGTATATACTGCACGTCGGAGTAAAGATGCAACTCGTTTTCCAGACGGGAGATATAAACTTCTTATAAAATTTCAACAGTAAAATCAAAACCTTATTGACGATCCCCATTTCCGTTACGTAAGTTTTCCGAGAATAAGAGAAATCTCTTCGCTGTATTCTTTAAAAGAATAATTCTCTTTTACTTTCGGTAGAAAAACTATATTGAATTTTTTATCGAAAGAGCCGAAATTATTTCTCACCGCGGCGCGGAGCAGTCTTTTTATTCTGTTTCTCACGACCGCTTTTCCGTGTTTTTTGCTCACGCAATAACCTATTTTCAGGCTTTTCGACGGTAAATAAAGAACCATGAACGACTTCGCATAAATCTTCTTTCCTCTTTTGAAGATCGCGTCGAAATCGCTTTTTCTTTTAAGTCTTTCTATCAAAATCAATAAGTCAGTCTTTTACGACCTTTATTTCTTCTTCTCTTTAAAACGTTTCTTCCGCTTTTCGTGGACATTCTCTTTCTGAAACCGTGAACTTTGTTTCTCGTTCTCTTTTTAGGCTGATAAGTTCTTTTCATAATATTTTCTCCTGCTGATTACTCTTATCTTACGACTTTTTGAAAAGTCACTTAATAATTTTACTTATTTTATTCGCTTTTGTCAACTTATATTTTATATTTTATTTAATTTTTATTTCAGACCTGACTGTTTATCTTCATAGGCAGAATAAGATAGAGATATTCTTCGCCCGAATACGGTTTTATGATAAGCGGCGAAATGTTGTTTATAAAGTACATATTGACGAATTCGTCGCCGACCGCTTTGAGCGCGTCGCATAAAAACTTCGAGTTGAACGCTATCGACATATCTTTTCCCTCGAAATTTACCGTCACGCTCTCGTTTACGTTGCCGCTCTCGGTGTTGGCGAAAACCGTTATGCAGTTTTCCTTTATATCGAGTTTAACGAGATTGTTGTTTTCCTTCGCTACTACGAGAGCCCTTTCGAGACTGTTTAAAAGCGACGTTCTTCCTACTCTTACCGTGGTCACGAACTCGGTAGGAATAAGTTGCTTATAATTCATATAATTCCCCTCTAAAAGCCTCGTTATAAACACCGTTCCGTCAACTTCGAGCATTAAAGAATTGTTTTCGGAAACGAACGTTATTTCTTCCTCGTCTTTTTCGAGAAGTCTCGTTATCTCGCCGAGCGCCCTCGCGGGAATTATTACTTTGAAATCGCCTGACGCGCTCTTTATCTTCTTTTTAGCCATGGCGAGCCTCACTCCGTCTATACCGACGGCGGTAAGAATATCGCCCGTAACCTCGAAAAGACAGCCTTTGAGTATCGGTCTGCTCTCGTTAGTCGAGCAGCAAAACACCGTCCTTCCTACTATCTCTTTAAGATCTTTCTGCAATATAGAAAAGGTCTTGTCCCGAAGGTCCTTTTTTACGACCGGAAATTCGTCAACCGGCAAAGCCGCGAATTCGACTTCGGAAGAGCCGTAAGTGATCTTTATTCTCCCGTTTTCTTCGGTCTCTATCTCGACCTGATCTTCGTTTTCGAGTTTTTTGGAAAATTCCGTGAATATCTTACCGGGAATAAGCGCATCGCCCTCGACGTAGGTATCGCACATTACCGTCTTTTCGATCGCTATTTCCATATCCGTAGCGATAAGAGTTAAATTATCCCCTTTGACGGACAACTTTATTCCCTCTAAAATTTCGTTAGTGGTCCTTACGCTTATTGCCTTCGATACCTTCATTACCGCGTTGGATAGATCCGCTCCGCCTACGATTATTTTCATATGAAACTCTCCGTATGATTTAATAAATTTTTTATATAAGTTTAATAGTAACAATAGGCTCTGTAGATTTGTGGAAAACCTTTAAAAAGTGAAAAAATTTTAAGGATTTACCTTGAATTTTCAGATTTTAAGAAAGGTTGAAAAAGCGTTGATAAAAAGTGAAGAAAAAATTTTTCAAGTGTATAAAAAAATTTCGTAAACGCTTTTTTTCCGAGCAGGCCTTTATTTATATATAATATTATATAGTATTATCCTCAAAAAATCAAATGATTTTAACAAACAATCGTCAAAAGAAAATAAACTTTCCACAATTTAAAAAAATTATCGACACACTCCCTTCAAAAAGTGGAAAACTTAAAAATAATATGTTATAATTTAAACCGTATGCAGGAAGAGTTTTTAAAAAGAGGCATTTATTTAACGGAAGAAAAACTCGGAAAATTCGCAAAGTTTAAAGATTTACTGCTCGAATTTAACGAAAAATTCAATCTGACCGCAATAAAGACCGAAAAAGAAATTTATATAAAACATTTCGTAGATAGTCTTATCGCGGTGGATAAGTTTAAAAAATTATCCACAGTGATAGAGATAGGATCGGGCGGGGGATTTCCTTCTATACCTTTAAAGATAGTTAGGGACGACCTCGAATTTACTCTTATAGAGGCGACGGGAAAGAAATGCGAGTTTTTAAAGACCGTCGTAAAGGAGTTAGGGCTTGAAAAAGTGACCGTTTTGAACGCCCGCGCGGAAGAACTCGGAAAAGAGGAAAAATACAGGGAAAAATTCGACTACGCGACGGCGCGGGCGGTTGCGCGGCTCAACGTCTTATCCGAATACTGTATGCCTTTTTTAAAGGTCGGCGGAAAGTTCATAGCGTATAAAGGCAACGCGGAAGAAGAGCTTATAGAGGCGGAAAACGCCGTTTCGGTTTTAGGCGGAAGGATAGATAGCGCGGAAAAATATTTTTTATCCGACGGCGGCGACGAAAGGACGATAATAGAAATAGAAAAGGTTAGAAAAACGCCGGAAAAATATCCCCGCGGTAACGGGAAAGAAAGAAAAAATCCGCTTTGACAGCGGATTTTTTATTAAAATTTCAGATGAAAAGCGTAAAAAGATAAAATAGTATAAGACGACGGCGAAGTTTTATTATTATTTATTATCCGTACTTTCGCCGCTTGAAATTTCGACTGTTTTGGCGTAACCGCGCATTTCGTTTTCTAACTTTTCGAAATTATTTTTCTCACAGCCGAACGTAACTCCCCAGAAAGCGTCCGGACCTTTAAAACCGTACCAGATATAAGTATAGTCTTTTCCGAGCGCGTCGTTCTCGTATATAAAACTCGACACGCCGTTTTCTTCGGATATATCGGACGCCGAATTATAAAAACTTTTATAAGTAGTTTGCATCAATTCGGCATAAGTTTTCGTAGTCATTGTTTCAGGTTTATAACCTAACTTTTTGAAAGAATCGAAAGTTTCTTTAACGGTGGTCACGATTATTTTGTTTGAAACGTAATTTGCGGTAAATTGCACGTTTTCTTTTTCGGTAAATTGCGAAGTCAAAGTTATGGTTAAACCGGCTTTTTCAAACTTTTTTTCTTTATTAACGGCAAAACAGCAACATAACGAAATAATACTCGCTATACAAACGAAAACCGCTAAAGCCTTTTGTGTAAATCTTTTAATCATTGTTATATCTCCTTAAAATTTGTCATAAAGTAATTTAGACTTTATCTATTACGCTTTTTTTAATAAACGACGTTTAAAAATACTCGTCTTTGATTTGTTCCGAATAGTCGAAAAACCTATAATATAAATCGCTTCCGTCGTCATAAAAAACGGAAAGACTGACCGCCGCGTCCTTTTTGGTTTCCCTTCCGAATTGTTTAAATTCACCTCGCGCGGAAATTTTTTCCGCGTCTTTTATTTTTTCGTCGCCGCGGTAAATATTGCCGTCGCGGTAAAAACTGAAATGATCGTTATCGAAAGAAATAAAAAATTCTTCGGCATTTAATGATTTTACCGTTTCCAAACTATCCGTCTCGAAATCGAACCGATAAAGAGCCGAACCGCCGATGTGACAAATGCAATCGTCGTCGTTACATTTTCCGTTCGGAACGTATTTTCTTGTCGCGAAGAGAAGTTTTCCGTTCCGAACCGTTATTCTATCGTATAAAAACAATTCGTCGCCTACGGGGAAATTTCTGTCTTTACCGTTATACGAGATTTTTATATTTTCGCCTACTTCCACGGATCCTGCTTTTCCGTCAAAACAAAATCCGTAAAGACGACTGTTTTTATTATATTTACCTCGTTTCTTTGCGAAATTTTTTCCAGCGGCGGCATCGGCTAAAAACAAGTAACCGTCGTTGTTTGAATAAAATTTTTTTCCTTGATATATAAAGACCTCGTTTGTAAAAATTCCGTTTACGTAAACGTCTTCCGAGGAAGATAAATCGTAACGGCGGAATTCGCCGCGGCTTTCACCGTATCCGGAAAAGTAGTATATATAATTCTCGCAAACCAAGAGCGACGTTATTCGTCCGTCAATGATTTTTCCGAGATAGTTAAAATCGGACGAATAATCGTATATTCCGTTTCCGTCGGCAATAAATACGTGCGCGCCGTCCGACGATACGTCGATATCCGTAACGTAAACGCTTCCCGTATCGTCTTCTATACTCACTAAATCGAGAGAACCGTTTTCCGCTTTATAAATCTTTCCGTAACAAAAAACGTATTTCCCGTTGGTTAAGGTGAACTCGTTCGCGCACACGTTTATCAAAGCCTGATGGTGATAAGGTCCGTATTTTCTTCCCGAATTTATTGAACACGCAAACAAAAGCATAACGATTGTATAGATCATAAGAAAACCGCCGACAATCGCAACAGGTAAAATCAACAGAAAATTTTTAGTCTTTTCTTTCATATTTTCAAAATATTTTTCGCTTTTTATCATTTTATCATAATTTAATACAAAAAAGCAATGTTTTTACGGAAATTTCAGGTATTAGTTTTTCTTATATCCGCCATAAGCAGAACTTATATCATATTAAAAACCCGAAAAAGCGAATCGCGCCGTTTTAAGACGCGCTATTTTTTGTTAGATGCCGCTATCGACAAGACATAGAAATTTAAAAAGTGTTTTTAATAAAAAAACGGATATGTTTAATATTTTTTTTCTTAAATTCCCCTGAAAAAAAT
>CADBSX010000107.1 GCA_902797515.1 uncultured Eubacteriales bacterium
TCACGTACAGCGAAAGCGAGATGCGCGCAGAGAAAGCGTAAAAACTTTATAGCGATAAAATTTCCGCCCCGAAAGCCGACGGCTTTCGGGGCGGAGTTGTTTTATAAACTTGACTGTTTTAAAATTATTCTTTCCCTGAACTTCTCAAATTCGCGCAGAGAACTATCGCGACCTGAATAGGTATGCCGATAAAGAACAATATCCACATATTGTAGTTTATGCGGTACAGATAAAACCACGCGAGCAAAGACCAGACGAATACCGAAAGAATAACGAAAGTATATATCCTTTTTCCCCATATCGAATTGAATATTATACCGAGAACACACGAGAGCGGTACGGCGAGGATAAAGAGATGCCAGAAGTTTTCGTTCATAATTATCTTCCCGTAGATATAGGCTATCGTTATCAAAAACCATACCGAAACGATGGAAAGCAACGTTATCGTGAGTTTATTGCCTATTTGCAGCGACAGTTTTCTTTCCTTTTCGAGATTAGGGCTTTCCTCGAAGAAAGCGGAGATATTTATTCCGTATATCTTTGCGAGGCGGTCGAGCGTTTCTATATCGGGCGTGACTTCGCCGTGTTCCCATCTCGACACCGCCTTGTCCGAATATCCTATCATATCCGCGAGTTCGAGTTGAGTGAGTTTTCGCGCTTTTCTGAAAGCGACGAGATTATCCGAAACGATTTCTTTTATTTCCTTCATAATTCCATTATACCATCTTTTCCCGTCGAAAGCAACCTTTTTGACCGATAAATTCTCGCCGTAAGAGAGTAAAAGGGGGCGATTCCCGATTTGCGGGAGTCGCGTTTTCAACTCTCGTCAGAAGGAATTGAAGTTGAGAGCGCCGCTTTTCTTATTCTCTTGCATAATTTTAAGCGTTGCTTTATAATTTAAAGCGTAATGAAAAAGCGGCGGATTATCTATTACAAAGACGAACTGAACGACGAGTTCGCGGATACGCAGAAAAAAGAGACGAAGATAGGCAAGGACTTTAAATATATAAGGAAAAGCCTCGTCTGGCGTTTTTTCGCTTTTATCGCTTACAGAGTGATAATGACGCCGATAGCGTTTATCCATTGCAAAGTAAAATTCTCTCTTAAAGTCATAGGGAAAGAAAAACTCAAACCGTTCAGAAAAAAAGGCGTATTCATATACGGAAACCACACTTTGCAGGCGGGCGACGCGTTTATTCCGAACGTCGTGACCTTTCCGAAAAAGACTTACGTCGTGGTAAAGTCGGCAAATCTTTCGACGAGGGGAACGAAAACGTTTATAACGATGAACGGCGCTATTCCTATCCCGACCGAAATTTCCGCGATGCGGAACTTCCTCGGCGCGCTGGAAAAGAGGAGCGTGGAGGGCTCGGCGATAATGATATATCCCGAAGCGCACATATGGCCGTACTATACGGGGATTCGCCCCTTTAAGTCGGTGTCGTTCGCTTATCCCGTGAAATTCGGCGATCCCGCGTTTTGCACGACGGTGACTTACAGAAAGAGAAAACGGCGCGAAACGCCGAAGATAGTGGTTTATCTCGACGGACCGTTCTACGCGGATAAAACTCTTCCGACGAAAGAGGCGACGGAAAAACTGCGGAACGAGATATACGAACAGATGCTTAAAAGGGCGAAATCGTCCGATTACGAATATATCGAATACAGAAAAGAGGAAACGGGAGGGCGTCATACTTAATGATAAATTTGCTTTACAGCGGAAACGGAAAAGTTTTCGACGGCGTTCTCACTTCGCTTTTGTCGATAGTGAAGAGGACGGAGACGAAAGAGCCGTTTAAAGTTTTCGTTTTTACGATGGATATAACTCGTATAAAGCCGGAATACACCGCCATATCGGAAGAAGACACGGGATTTTTAGATAAAGTGCTGAAAGAGTACAATCCCGAAAGCGAGGTGGTAAGAGTGGACGTCGGGGATATATACGAGAGAGAACTCGCGTATTGCCCGAACGAAAAGGCGTACTGTTCGCCTTATACGCTTTTAAGGCTTCTCGCGGACGAAGTAGAGGGAATGCCCGACAAACTTCTGTATCTCGACGCCGATATAATGTTCAACCGCGATATTACGCTTTTATACGGTAAGGATATAGAGAATTACGAATACGCGGCGGCGAGGGATCATTACGGAAAATTTTTGCTCCGTCCCGACTACATAAACGCGGGCGTGTTGCTGTTCAATATGAAGAAGTGCGCGGAAACGGGACTTTTTAAAAAAGCGCGCGCTCTGATGCGGAAAAAGAAATATATGTTCGCCGATCAGGACGCGGTTTTCAGATCGACGACGAAAAAAATGCTGTTGCCGCAGAGATACAACGATCAGAAGTTTTTGCACAGGCACACGGTGGTAAGGCATTTCAGCAAACGTCTTTTCTGGTTTCCGTATCCGCATACGGACAACATAAAGCAATGGCATACGGAAAAGGTAAGAAAGGTATTCGGTTACAAGTGTTTCGACGACGTTTTAGATGAATACGAAAGGCTTAAAAAAGAGAAAACGGAAGGAGAAAAGAATTATGAATAATAAAAAAGACGTGGTACTGTTTTTCGCTTGCGAAGAGAGTTACGCTCCGTTTTTCGGAGTTTCGCTCGAATCCATACGCGACCACGCGGACGAAAACAGGAATTACGTTATAAAATGCCTTTATACGGGAAACATAGAAAAAGAGACGAGAGATACGATAACGGGAGAGTACTCGAAAGGCAATATCGACGTGGAATTCGTGGACATAACGGACGATATAAAGGACGTTTTCGGCAAACTCCACACGCGCGATTATTATACCAAAACGACCTATTACAGATTGTTTATCCCCCGCCTTTATCCCGAATACGACAAAGTTCTCTATCTCGACAGCGATATCGTTTTAAAGACGGACGTCGCGGAACTTTACGACGTGGAACTCGGCGAAAACTACGTCGGCGCTATTCCGGACGAGTCCGTTCAGTTGATAAAAGAATTTCAGGATTATACCGAGAACAGGATAAGAGTGAGAAGTTATAAAGAATATTTCAACGCGGGCGTTCTTCTTATGAATTGCAGAGTGCTGCGGGAAATAAATTTCGAGAAACTTTTCATAACTCTTCTCGGAAAAGTGACTTTCAACGTCGCGCAGGATCAGGACTATCTTAACGCGATATGCAAAGGCAAAGTCCGTTTCATAGGCGCGGAGTGGGATAAAATGCCGATAAGTCCCGATATCGTGAGGGAAGAGGACGTAAAACTTATACATTTCAATCTTTCTTTCAAACCGTGGCGGACGAGCGGGATAATGTACGAGGACGCTTTCTGGCATTATTCTGACAAGAGCGTTTTCGGGGAAAAGATACGCGAGATAAGGAAAAACGCCGATCCGGAACTCCAGAAGATCGCGGACGCGCAGACGGCGAAACTGATAGAAACGTGCGCCGAACAGGCGGCGGACAAAAAGACCAACGACGAAATAGAAAATATAATAAGAAATATATTCAGCGAGGTTTAAAACGGGAAATGGAAAGAGCGGCGGACAGACTTGAAGTTTTGAGAAAGATAACCGAGTACGAGAGGAACGGTTGGTTCGATCGCGACGTGGAAAACGATCCCGAGGGCAGGACGATAATGCCCGGGGAAGTCGATTACACTCGCAAAAAACTTTCGAGCAAGATTGCGACGAAGTACGCCTACTTTATAGCGAGAAAATATCTGAACGGACTTATAAAGGACGGCGCGATAGTCGTAAAAGAGATAAAGGGGCTCGAAAATTTCAAAAACCTGAAAAGCGGCGCGGTGATAACTTGCAATCACTTCAATGCGATGGACAGTTTCGCGATGCAGATACTCTACGACAGGTCGGGGCACAGAAAGCGCAAGATGTTCAAAGTGATAAAAGAGGGAAATTACACGAGTTTTCCCGGTTTTTACGGTACTCTGATGCGCAATTGCTACACTCTTCCGTTAAGTTCCAACCGCGCGACGATGAAAGAATTTTTAAACGCGGTCGGCGAGATACTTGCGAAAGGTAATTTTATACTTATATATCCCGAACAGTCGATGTGGTGGAATTACAGAAAGCCGAAACCTCTCAAAAAATCGGCGTTCAAAATAGCGAGCGAAAACTCCGTGCCCGTTCTTCCCGTGTTCATAACGATGGAAGACACCGACAGGATTGGCGCGGACGGATTTCCCGTTCAGGCCTACACGATAAACGTCGGCAAGCCGATATACCGCGACGACGACCTTTCGGACGCCGAAAACGCTGAAAAGATGAAAGACGAAAATTACAGGCAGTGGAAGGACGTTTACGAAGAGACCTATAAAACGCCCCTTAAATACGAAACGGAAAAAGAAGGGGCGTAAAGTGTCGATTTTAATCAGAGAATACCGCGAGACAGACCGCGACGGAGTTCGGAAGATATGCGCCGACACCGCGCATAAAAGATACACGGTAAAGCCGAAACTGCGCGATATAATGTGCAATATGTACGTCGATTACTATATCGAAAAAGAGCCGCAGAACGTGATAGTCGCGGTCGAAGAGGACACGGGCTACGTTTGCGGATATATAGTGTGTTCGACGGACGCGGAACTTTTTATAAACAGCCAGAAGAAGATTTATACGCCTATGATAAAGAAAAAGAAATGGTATCTCGGCGTATTCAACGGTATCTGCGCGAACGTGTCGCATAAACTCGACGGAAAATACGGCGGCGGCTTCCACATAAATATCGCGACCGACCGTCAGGGCGAAAAACTCGGTCCGAAACTTCTTACGGCGATGGGACTTCACCTCAAAGAAAGGGGCGTGAAATATATGTATCTCGTCACGCAGAACAGAAAGACGCGCGGATACGGATTTTACACGCATTACGGCTTTAAAGAAGTGAAGAGATATTTCCTCGGCTCTTTGGCTCTCGTTTTCGA
>CADBSX010000108.1 GCA_902797515.1 uncultured Eubacteriales bacterium
TTATGGCAGGGGAGACGCGATTCGAACACGCAACCTACGGTTTTGGAGACCGCTACTCTACCGTTGAGCCACTCCCCTGTGTATTCAACGGATTTTATTTTACAACAAATTTCAATTTAAGTCAATGATTTTTAGTATTTTATTGAAAATTGTACGATTTTATTTCGGTTTTCATTTTTTCGTCGCCCGCGTCTGTCGTCGCGAAATTCGTTTTTCCTGCATATAATATAATTGCGTACCGAAGATGAATTATTGATGCGCAAAGGAGAAAATAATGGCAGATTATAACGTTCAGATAACCGAAGGCGCGGGTTCCGCGCCGATGAAAAAAGGTAACTATTCGGTTACCGCGATAGCAAACGGCTACGAGGCGACTACCTTATCGCCTTCGACTTATACCGCCGCGGAGACCGAGGGCACGGGCGCGTTTACCATAAGCGCGAACGGCGTTTTAACTATCGTTTTCAACGAAACGGGGGCGGCGGGCGGCACGCCCGTAATTTCCGGATCGGTCGTCATGACCGACGCGACGGGCGCAACTCAATACGGATCGCCTGTGAATATAAGCGCGACGGGCGAGGCGGTATTCAATAACGTACCGTACTCCTCGGAAACGCCTTACGTTTTGCACTTTGTCCAACTCGCGACGGACGACGGGCATAATTTGTTCGACGGAGCGATAACCGTAAACCTTTCTTCGGAAAATCAGACCGAATACGTCGTCAACTCTCCGATAGCGACGCAGCATATAACGCTTGCCGACGCGAATTACAGCGGACTTCCCGTCGCAGGCGCAACTCTCGTATTTACAGGCGAACAATGATATTGTACGTTGATATGCGAGTAAACGCGGCGGCGCTTCCGGCGGTCGTAACGGTCGCCGACCTTTGCGGGGAAGTGTTATATCGCGCAGTTGTCCGCCGCGGCGATAACAGGTTTTGTCTGCGCGTAAGGCGTAGGAATATAATGATTTCCGTAAGACCTTTAAACGGCGCGTTTAATCCGAGTTTCCGCTATTTTAAATTCGGATGCGCAAGGCGCGCGCGTTTAAGTCTGGATTTCCGTTTCGATGGCGGAACGGTCGCGTCGGAGCAGACGTTTTATCTATACGACGAAAACTACCTTTTTCCCGTTGCGAGCGCGCTAATGAATTTTAACGGCGTTTCGTAAGGACGCGAATTCTTCTCGCCGCGGGCGTTCCGCCCGCGGCGAGTTATTTTATATCGTATATGTCTTTAAAATAAATTGTATTTCCGCAAAGTTCGATAAATTTAAAAACGAAGTCGATTTTTCCGACTTTTCCCGTCATTTCCACATATCCGTCTCCTTCGTAAAAGACGACGGATATTTCGTCCCCTTTCCGTATTTTCCTGACTTTTTCGTTCAATTCCGCGGCGCGTTCTTCCGACGGCTCTCTTTTCGGCTCTTTCGTCTTTTCCTGCGTACTTATAAGTTCCGTATATCCTTTCAGAGCGTCAAACGGCATAAATTGCCTCGCCCTGTCCGCTTTCGTCCTTTTCATAATAAATAGCATACGTAAAAATCACAAACAAATGTTTGCTTTTATTTTTTTTATGTGTTAAAATAATATAAAATCACGACTACCGAGAATAATACGAGAAAAATGAACGGCAAAATTTACGTCTGCATAGATTTAAAATCTTTTTACGCGTCCGTCGAGGCGGTCGAACGTAAACTCGATCCTATGGTGGTCAATCTCGTGGTCGCCGACAAGGACAGGGGAACGAACGCGATATGTCTTGCCATAACTCCCGCAATGAAAGCGCTCGGGATAAAAAACAGGTGCAGACTTTCGGATATTCCCGCGGACGTGAAATACCATATAGCAAAACCGCGAATGAAACTGTATATGGAATATTCGGCGGCGATATATAAAATTTATTTGAGATACGTCAGCAAAGACGATATACACGTCTATTCCATAGACGAGTGTTTTATAGACGCGACCGATTATCTGAAACTTTACAAGACGACGGCTCGGAAATTCGCGCGGACGCTTATAGACAAGGTTTACGAAGAACTCGGTATAAGGGCGACCGTCGGGATAGGCACTAATCTCTTTTTGGCGAAAGTCGCGCTCGATATCACCGCCAAGCACTCGCCCGATTTTATGGGCTATCTCGACGAGGATAAATTCAAAGACGAGATATGGTTTCACCGTCCTATAACGGACGTATGGAATATAGGTCGCGGCATAGCGGCGAGGCTCGAAAAATACGGCGTTTACGACCTTTACGGCGTGGCGCACACCGACGAGAAATTCTTATACAAAGAATTCGGCGTAAACGCGGAATACCTTATAGACCACGCGAACGGCGTCGAGCCGTGTACGATAGCGGACATACACAGGTATAAGGCGAAAAGCAATTCCATATCCAACGGTCAGATACTCTTTTCCGATTATTCCGCGGAAGACGCGAAGACGGTAATGAAAGAGATGGTCGATCTTTTGGTTCTGGAACTTATCGAAAAGGGGCTTGTGACGAATTCCATATCCCTTTATATAGGTTATTCCGACAGGAACTCGAAAGCGGACGGGGGAACGGAAAAACTCGATTTCTATACTAATTCATACAATAAACTGAAAGAGCGGTTCGACGAATTTTTCGACAGGGCGACAGATAAAAAGAAGAAGATAAGGCGGATAAACGTCGGACTTTTGGGCGTCGTTCCCGAAGAATACGCGACCGTCGATCTTTTTACCGACGCAAAGGCGGATCTTAAAGAGCATAACGCGCAGAGCGCGGTGCTCGGAATAAAAAAGAAGTACGGAAAAAACGCGATAATGCGCGGAATAAGTTTTACCGAAAAAGCGACGGGAAGGGAAAGAAATAAAATGATAGGGGGACATAACGGCGGTGAAGAGCAGTAGAGCGGAACGGGCGCGGCAGTTTCAGCCGTTCGACGCCTTGGAAGGGATAAAATTTATGTATGAAACGTCCGAAAAGACGGTCGAAGAGAAGAGAGAACTTTCCGAAGAGAGGGCGGCGGCGTTGAACGCGGCGATAGCGGGACTTGAAAAAGGCGCGCTCGTACGGGCGACTTATTACGATACGGACGGATATACGGATAAAGAGGGAATACTTACCGAAGTAAACGCCGATTCGAGATATATAAAAATTGTGCGAGAAAAAATAGCGTTCGACGATTTGTACGAACTTGTTTTAAAAAAATGAACGGAAAAATAAACGTTGAAAATATAAATATCGAAACCGAAAGACTTCTGATAAACAAGTGGGAACTAACCGACGCGGAAGATCTTTTCGCCTACGCGAGAGTTGACGGAGTAGGTCAGGCGGCGGGCTGGTCGCCGCATAAGAGCGTCGAAGAGAGCAAAGGCATACTTTTGAGTTTCATAAAAGAGAAAAAGACTTTGGCTATACGCCTTAAAGACGACGGCAGGGCGATAGGATCGATAGGCGTCGAAGAATTGAAATGCGAGAGGCATAAGCGCAGTAAAAAGACGGGCAGGGAACTCGGTTACGTCCTTTCAAAGGATTTTTGGGGAAAAGGACTTATGACCGAGGCAGTAAAAGCGGTTGCCGACTACCTTTTTAAAAATTTCGGTTACGACTTTCTCGCTTGCGGGCATTTCCCCGACAACAAGCGGAGCAAGAGCGTAATACGAAAGTGCGGTTTTAAGTTCTGCGCGGTCGGCAAATACAACGGCAAAGACGTACTTTATTATCAACTTAAAAATCCGTATCTCGTCTGATACGGATTTTATTTACACTCGGCTATTCAAAGCGACCGTAAAACGGATTTTATTTTTCGTTCGAGTTCGTATCCGTCGCCGTCGTTCGCTATTACGACCGTCTTTTCGTTTTGTGAAAGGGAAGAGTAATCGAATTGATTTTCCGCTATTTTTTTGATTTCTTCTTTATCTTTTCCGTCACGAAGCGCGACGGCGGCGAAACGGTCCTCGTCCGGGCGGATAACGACTATGATCCGGTCGAAAAGGTCCTGAAAATTCCCTTCGTATAAAAGCGGAACTTCCGCAAAAACGACGCCTTTTTCTTTTGCTGCCCGTCTTTTGAGTTCGTTCATCACCGCGGGATGCGTCGCGGAATTCAGTTTTTTAAGTTTTTCGGGATCGGAAAATACCGTTTCGGATATTTTTTTTCTGTCTATCGCGTATTCCCCGTCTTTAAAGATCGGCTCTGTTCCGGTCGCGTTGCAGACGAGATCGACGAACGCCTTTTCTTTCAACAGTTCCGCGTAAATTTTGTCGGCGGAAAGCACGGTGAAACCGCAATTTCTTATTATTTCCGCGGCGGTCGATTTGCCGCTGCCTATCCCGCCCGTTATCGCAACGAATTTATCCATTATTTCGCGTCGTACCAGCGGTCGCCTATTTCCGTATCGACTTTCAAAGGCACGGAAAGTTTCACCGCCGATTGCATTTCCTCCGTAAGAATTTTCAATATTTCGTCCGTTTCTTCCGGCAAAGCGTCCGCTATAAGTTCGTCGTGCACCTGCAATATCAGTTTCGAACGCAGTTTTTCAGCCTTCATTCTGTTATAGACGTTTATCATTGCTATCTTGATAATATCCGCCGCAGTCCCTTGAAGGGGCATATTTTTCGCGGCTCTCTCGTTGAAAGAACGGACGTTGTAGTTAGGCGCGTTTATTCCCGAAAGATAGCGTTTTCTTCCGAAAAGCGTTTTGACGTATCCGTTCTTTTTCGCGAATTCCACGTTTTGTTCCATATATTCTTTGACGGACGGATACATCTCGAAATATTTCTTTATATATTCCCCCGCTCTCTTCGGCGGGATTTTGAGTTGAGTTGCAAGTCCGAAGTCGGAAATTCCGTAGATTATCCCGAAATTGACCGATTTCGCCTGACTGCGCATCTGTTTTGTGACCTTGTCCAAAGGCACGCCGAACACCTGAGAGGCGGTGAGCGCGTGTATATCCTCGTCCGCGTTAAACGCGTCTATAAGCGGTTTACAGCCGCTGAAATGCGCGAGAAGTCTGAGTTCTATCTGCGAATAGTCCGCGCCGACTATCTTTCCGTTTTCAAAAGACGGAACGAAGAGTTTGCGTATTTCTTTTCCCTCCGCGTCTTTTACGGGAATATTCTGTAAATTAGGCTCTTTTGAAGAGAGCCTGCCGGTAGTCGTGACCGTCTGCGTAAAAGAAGTGTGAACGAGGTGAGTTTTCGGATCGATAAGCGGAATAAATCCCTTTATATACGTTGAATTGAGTTTTTGCAGTTGCCGATAACGCAGAATAAGCGGGATTATCGGATGATCGTCTTTTAACTGTTCGAGAGTGTCCGCGTCGGTGGAGTAACCGCTTTTCGTCTTTTTTCCGTGTTTTAAATCGAGTTTTTCAAAGAGCAGAACGCCGAGTTGCTGCGTGCTGTTTATATTGAATTTTTCGCCGGCGAGCGCGTAAATTTCTTCCGTTATCTTCAAAATGCGCTCGTCGTATTCCTTCGCCGTTTCTTCGAGCCTTTCTACGTCTATTTTAAATCCGTTTTTTTCCATCTCGGAGAGAACGCCCGCGAGCGGCAATTCTATTTTTTCGTAAAGGTCGGCGAGACCTTCGTTTTTTATTCTTTCCGACAGGTCTTTATGGATAAGACAGAGCGATTTCGCGGGGAACGCGGCGTCGAGCGCGTATTCCTCTATAACATCCGCGAGTTTCTGTTCTTTTCCCGCGTTATCCACGAGGTACTTTTCTATCATAACGTCGTCCGCCTCGGCGTTGAAGGTCATATCGAGGTCGTACATACGGCGCATTATTTCCTTTTTGTCGTAAACGACCGCCTTGTTTTTTCCGTCCTGAAGAAGAGAATAGGCGAAACGGAAAGCCCCGTCGTAAGGGATCCCCTCGTCGAAGAGGTTGTTTGCGGCGAGTATCGCGTATTCCGTCTTGCCGTCGAAGATATGCGCGCCGTCCTGAAAAGCGAAATATAAGGTCTCGTTCCCGAAAGAAGGGAGATCCTCGGCGTTCTTTATATATTTTATTTCGCAAGCCGTATCTTCGCCGTTCCCGACGCGTTTTTCTTCCGTTTTTTCCGTCGTAGTTTCAAACGCGACGTCCCTTTTTAAAATATTGCGGATATCGAGCGACAGTAGTTTTTCTTTCGCCGCGGCGGGGAAAGGGAATTTATAAGTCAGGTCGTCGAGATCGAGCGGAATTTCCACCGCCGTGTTTATCGTCGCGAGAGTTTTGGACAGAAACGCGACGTCCTTCGAGTTTTCGACTTTTTCTTTGAGTTTGCCTTTCAGTTCGTCCGTGTGTGAATAAAGATTTTCGAGCGATCCGTAAGTCTGAACGAGCGAAAGGGCGGTTTTTTCGCCTACGCCCGCGATCCCCGGGATATTATCCGAGGCGTCCCCCATCATGCTTTTGAGGTCGATTATCTGTAAAGGCTCTATCCCAGTTTTTTCCTTGAAATTTTCCGCGCTGTAAATTTCGAGTTCGCTTATGCCTTTGCGAGTGAAATATACCTGCGTTTTCTTATCAACGAGTTGGAAACTGTCCTTATCCCCCGTTATAACTATCGAATTCACGTCGAATTTTTTCGACAGAGTACCGATAATATCGTCCGCCTCTATCCCCGCTTTTTCAAACCGAGCGATATTCATTACGTCGAGAACGTCTTTCATAATATCTATTTGCGGGCGAAGTTCTTCGGGCATAGGCTTTCTCGTTCCCTTATAGTCGGCGAAGAGTTTATGTCTGAAAGTCGGCTCTTTTCTGTCGAAAGCGACGAGGATATATTTCGGCTTTATCTCGCTTATTATTTTGATAAGCATATTAGAGAAAGCGAAAACGGCGTTTGTCGGAGTGCCGTCTTTCGAGTTGAGCGGAGGAGTCGCGTAAAAAGCGCGGTTTATAAGGCTGTTTCCGTCTATCAGAACGAGGTTATCCATAAAAAAATTCCTTTAAGTCGATAAAAATTCTTGATTTTTAAAAAGTAATGTGTTAATATATAAAAGCGACCGTAATTTAATTATTGCATATTTGCGGATAAAAATCAAGTATTCGATAAAAAAGCGGCGAAAAAAAGTTGAAATTTATGCCGGTGTGGTGGAATTGGCAGACGCGCAGGACTCAAAATCCTGTGGTAGCGATACCGTGTGGGTTCGACCCCCACCACCGGCACCAAAAAGGGCGGAAGGCATACCTTCCGCCCTTTTTGGTGCCGGTGTGCGGGGCTCGTTACGAAATTTGCTTGCAAATTTCGAGCGAACGTCCGCCTTTGGCGGCGTCTTGCCGAGGGGCTCCCGCTTGCGGGAAACGGCAAACCCCCACCACGGAAGGGCAGTGAAAAAAACGACGGATTGTCCCTTCGCCCTTTTTGGTGCCGGTGAGCGGGGCTCGTTACGAAATTTGTCTGCAAATTTCGAGCGAATATCTTTTGCGAAAGCAAAAGTATCTTGCTTTTTTCCGCTTGCGGAAAAGAGCAAACCCCCACCACGGAAGGGCAGTGATAAAACTACGGATTGTCCCTTCGCCTCTTTTGGTAGCCCCACGCGTTATACCGATAAAGCCACAAGCGGTAGAGTATTATAAAATCGTTATTTCCGTTGAATTTACGGGTATGAATTATCGCACAAACATAATTTAAAGCGATTTTCCTAAACATATCACAGAGAAAATAAAAATTTTGAGTTATATAGAATTTTAATGTTGTGGTGACTTTGCTTTACTTTTATTATTTACAATGATATAATTACTATGGTTGTCAATATTATGTAAAAAATGTGCCATTTGACATATTTGGGGTTTTATTATAAAATAAAAAAAGAATATGAAAAAAAGATAAACACGATTGAATAATTGTAGAACAATAAAAAACAATATACTATAAAAAATACAATAATTTAAAAGTTGCATTTTGGGGGCAAAAATGAATAAACATATAGTTAATTCTCTGAAAAATTACGAATTTACTTATGATAAAAATAACGGATACGGGTTCATAAACGGATATGAAGTCAACGTTTTTTACAACGCAATGTCTGTGGGGCCGCTTTTTTTGTTTTCCACTTTTTTACCACAGTCAAAGAAAAACGATTTTATTATAAAAATGAATTCATTTAAAATACCCCTTGTTCAAGCAGGTTCTTTTGATTTTGGCGTAACGGTAATGGTAGGTGCTATGACAGCAAAAACTTTTGAAAAAAAGTTTATTACAACGCTCCCTAAAATACTTGAAGCCTTAGAGAGTATAGATGCTCCACGAAAAGACGTTTGTCCGCAATCCGGAATTGACATCGATGATTACAACAGTAAATTAGTATCCTTATTAGGCACAAAAAACAAAATTCGTGTTTCAAACGAAGCCTTAAATACAATAAATGACAATATTGAAAAAGTCAATGACGATTATAAAAACGCCCCTAATAATTATCTTAAAGGATTTTGCGGTATTGTGATCGGTGCGTTTTTAGGGTTTATTGTGGCAGTAATTTTAGGATCTCTTGGGTTTATAACGTCTGTTGCACCATTGCTTTCAATAGTATTCGGAATTTTTTTATACAAAAGGTTCAAAGGAAAGCAAAGCGCCGTTATGATTATAATGAGTTTTATTGTAACGATAATTTCTGTCCTGTGTGCTTCGTCATTTGTATATATTTTAACTGCTAATAAACTTGTTGCGGAAGTAGGATTAACTTATAAGGGGTTTGAAGCATTATTTTATTGTTTGGAAGTTTCCGCAGAATTTAAAAGGTTTTTTATTGGCGATCTGGTGCTATCGGGTTTTTTTACTCTACTTGCGGAAGGAATTTGTGTATACAGTTTGATTAAGATGGTTAAAAGACCGAAAAAAATGGAATGATGACCTTGTTTTGTTATAATTACGTACAATACATAAGTCAAACCTGTCAAGAAATTTGCGGAGATGTTTCTCCGCCTAGTGTAAAATATTTTGTGTAAACACTCTCTGAAAAAAAGACAAGAGAGTTAAAACCTTGTATAATGTTAAATAACCAAAAAAA
>CADBSX010000109.1 GCA_902797515.1 uncultured Eubacteriales bacterium
GAAGAGGAGAAACAGGCGGAAAGGGCGTTGCTCTTATATAACGTAAGAGCAATGCCGAAAAGCCTTGTTTCGACGAGGTGGAAGGGTTCTCGTTTCTAAACCTTAAAAATTTCGCACGAGCAAGCAAAAAGCCCCTTCCGTCACTTCGTGACGCCTTCCCCGTTGACTATGGTCAATAGGGCAGGCAAGGAAGAGAGAGGGCAAAAACGAAACGATAAACAATATAACTCGCTTCCCCTGAACGGAACGGTCGGGGGAAGTGGCTCGGAAGAGCCGATAGGGGCATAACGCCTCGGTTTATAAAAAACAGAAAACAAAATAGGAGTGTGTTTTTATGAAAATTACTTTACCTGACGGGAAATCTCTCGAACTCGAACCGAAAACCACGGTCGCGGGCGTCGCTCAGGCGATAAGCGAGGGGCTGAAAAGAAATGCCGTCGCGGGCGTCGTGAACGGAAAACTCGTCGATACGTCCTACGCGATAGAAGAGGACGCCGAAGTCCGTATCGTCACGCTCAAAGACAAAGAGGGGCTGGATATTCTGCGCCATACCTGTTCGCACGTTCTCGCGCAGGCGGTCAAGACCGTCTATCCGACCTGTTCGCTCGCGATAGGTCCGACCGTCGAAAACGGCTTTTATTACGATATAGATTTCAAAACGCCGATATCGCAGGACGACCTCTCGAAGATAGAAGAGGAAATGGAAAAGATAATAAAGTGCAATTTCGAGATAACGAGATTCGAACTTCCGAGAAAGGACGCTATCGCGCTTATGCGTAAATATAAAGAGCCGTACAAGGTGCAACTTATCGAAGATCTGCCGGAGGACAGCGTTATTTCGTTCTATCGTCAGGGCGATTTTACCGACCTCTGCCGCGGTCCGCACCTTCCGAGCACGGGGATGATAAAGGCGTTCAGACTGACCTCTCTCACGGGCGCGTATTGGCGCGGCGACTCGAAGAACAAGATGCTCACGCGTATTTACGGCACGGCGTTCGAGAAGAAAGCGCAACTCGAAGAATACCTCGAACAGGTCCGTCAGGCGAAACTTCGCGACCACAACAAGATAGGCAGGGAACTCGAATATTTCACCACCGTCGATACGATAGGACAAGGACTTCCCGTAATGCTCGCGAAAGGCAGTAAGACCATACAGGTATTGCAGAGGTTCGTCGAGGACGAGGAATACAGAAGGGGATATATACTCACCAAAACGCCCCTTTTCGCGAAGTCCGATTTTTATAAAATATCGGGGCATTGGGATCACTATAAAGAAGGGATGTTCATTATGGGCGAGGAGGGAAAGGACAAAGAAGTGTTCGCGCTCCGTCCTATGACTTGCCCGTTCCAGTTTCAGGTGTATCTCAATAAGCCGAGAAGTTATAAAGACCTTCCTATGCGTCTGGACGAGACCTCGACGCTTTTCAGGAACGAGGACAGCGGCGAAATGCACGGACTTATAAGAGTAAGGCAGTTCACCATTTCCGAAGGTCATCTCGCCTGTACGCCCGATCAACTCGAAAACGAATTCAAGGGCTGTCTCGACCTCGCTTTATATATGCTTAAAGCGGTCGGACTCGACGGCGACGTTTCTTACCGTTTCTCGAAGTGGGACGAGAATAACAAAGAAAAATATATAGGCTCCGCCGAAGAGTGGGAAAACGTGCAGAACGTCATGCGCGGCATCCTCGACGATATAGGGCTCACCTATACCGAAGCGGACGGCGAAGCGGCGTTTTACGGACCGAAACTCGATATACAGATCAAAAACGTGTTCGGCAAAGAAGATACTCTTATAACCATACAGATAGATTTCCAACTCGCCAAGCGTTTCAATATGCTCTATACCGACGTTGACGGCGAAAAGAAATTCCCGTACGTTATCCACAGGACGAGCATAGGTTGCTATGAAAGAACGCTCGCTTTGATGCTCGAAAAGTACGCCGGCGCGTTGCCCCTCTGGGTCGCGCCCGTGCAGGTGAGGATAATGGACGTTTCCGAAAAGAGCGAAGAGTATTGCAACGAACTCTTCGATAAATTCATGGAAGCGGGCATCCGCCCCGAAAAGGATCTTCGCCCCGAAAAGATAGGCAAGAAGATAAGAGACGCGCAACTCGAAAAGATACCGTATATGCTCGTTATCGGCGAACAGGAGGCAGAAAGCGGAGAAGTCGCGATAAGAAAGCGCGGCGCGGGCGATATAGGCAAGATGAAGGTCGATGACTTTATCGCTATGGTAAAGAAACAGGTCAAAGAACTTGAAATCTGGTAATTTTTAAGGTTTATAAACTTCGCGGGGCTGTGTTTACTGTCGGTTTTCGCGTCTTCGATGACCGAAGAGGTCTATCTCAAACGCTCAAACCGCCGAGCCTTGCCCCGCTCGTTTCTAAACCTTAAAAATTTCGCACGAGCAAGCAAAAAGCCCTTCCGTCACTTCGTGACGCCTTCCCCGTTGACTATGGTCGATAGGGCA
>CADBSX010000110.1 GCA_902797515.1 uncultured Eubacteriales bacterium
AGATGACAAAACGACTTAACTGTCATTCTGAACCGACCTACCTGACGGACAAATGAAGAATCTGCTATAATTCAAGCGAGATCCTTCATAAGCCCGTCAAGAAAGCGCATTTCAGGATGACAAAAAAAGAACAGGATGACGGAATGCCCCTTTCCCTAAATTATAATCAAGGAAAAAACGGTCAGAATAATAAGAAAAGAGAAATTCACGGCGAGAAAAAGACCGAGATAGCGTAACGCCTTGCCCGTTTTTCTCTTGTACGCGCCGAGAGTTATAAGGCTCGCGAGACTCGCTATCGGCGTGCCGAGCCCGCCTATATTCACGCCGACGAGAAGAGGTCGGAAATTATCCGTAAACCTGCAAAGCAAAGTCGCGGTCGGAACGTTCGATATCGCCTGACAGGAAAGGACGGTAAATATCAGCGCGTTCTTTTCCATAAGTCCGCCTAAAAGATCGTGAACGGCGGTTATGCGCGACAGATTGCCGCTGAATACGAAAAACGCGCAGAAAGTTATCAGAAGTCCGTAATTGACTTTTTTCAGGGCTTTGAAATCGAGTATCGCAACGCCCGCTATCGCGACGCCTACGCCGATATAAGCCGCCGCCGGAAACAGATTTTTAAGCAGTACCGCCGCTATGGAAACGCCGAAAAGCGAGAGGTACGCGACAAGCCGCGGTTTGTCGGTGGTGTAAAATATATCGTCCTTTATTTCTACGGGCTCTTTTTTAACGAATAAACAGCAAAGCACGATAAGGAAAAACGCCGCGACAAACGGCGGAGCCATTACCGCGAGAAACTCGCCTATCGGGATAGAATAATAGGAATAGAGGAACAAATTCTGCGGATTTCCGAAAGGCGTGAGCATACCGCCGAGGTTTGCGGCGATATTCTGTAAAATGAACACGTATGCGATATATTCCCTCTTTTCCGACCGCGAAAGGGCGAAATAGCCGAGCGGCAAAAAAGTAATAAGAGCCATATCGTTCGCCATCAGCATCGAGCCGAAATAGGTTATGAACACGAGCGCGAAAACGACTTTTCGCATATTTTTGAATTTCGTGACTATCTTTCTCGCGAGTATCTCGAAAAACCGTATTTCAGACAACGCCTCGACGACGAGCAACGTCGCGAAAAGGCATAAGAGCGTCGGAAAATCGAAATATCCGATATATTTTTTATCGGGCGGAACAAAAAATAAGGTCGATGCGGCGAGTATTACCGCAATGACCGCAACCGCGTTGTTTTTTAAAAATTTAAGTAAACCGTTCATTTGTTTATACTACGCTCGGGCGTCGAACACGGCGTCGCAGAGCCCTTCCGCGAAATCCGGCTCGTGCGTGACAAGGATAAGCGCGCCTTCGTATGCCGTCAACGCGGCTTTTAAAGCCGCTTTCGCCTTTACGTCAAGGTGGTTCGTCGGCTCGTCGAGGATCAGAATATTCGACGGCGTGTTGCAGACTATGGCGAGTTTGAGCCGCATCATTTCCCCGCCCGAAAGATTGCCTATCGGCTTTATCGCGAGTTCGCCGTAAAGCCCGACTTTCGCGAGGTTGGCGCGTACGTCCTTTCTGTTCATCTGCGGAAAAGCGCCGAGATAGTAATTATACGCCGTTTCGTTTTTGTTTTCAAAATACAGGTCCTGCTCGATATATCCTATTCTCGCCGCCGGATGAAAGGTAAATATCCCGCCGAGCGACGGTATAAGGTGCAAAAGCGTCTTTATAAGCGTAGTCTTTCCAACGCCGTTAGTACCTCTTATCCACAGTTTTCCCCGCGAGGATATCAAGAAATTGATATCGGGAATAAGTTGGCGGTCGTAACCGACTTTGAGATTTTTGACCGAAAGCATTTCCTTGGCGTTGAGTTCCGAGTACGGAAAAGAAAATTCGCAGTCTCTCTCCGCGACGGGCTTCGCCATTACTTCGATCCTGTCGAGCATCTTTTTGCGGGAATTTGCCATGCCCGCGGTAGAGGCTCTGGCTTTGTTTCGGTCTATATAGTCCTGCAATCTCTTTATCTCGGCTTGCCGACGGTTGTATTCGTCCTCGTACTGCTTGTTGAAAACTTCGCGCTGTTTCAGAAATTCCGAATAATTCCCCGAAAATTTCCTTATCCCGCCGTTTTCTATGCTTATTATCGTCTTTGCGACGCGATTGAGAAAACCGACGTCGTGAGAAATAACGAGAAAGGTCTTTTTATAGCCGTCGAGATACTTTACGAGCCACTCGATATGTTCTACGTCCAAAAAGTTGGTCGGCTCGTCGAGAAGAGCAAGGTCGTGTTCTTCGAGCAACAGTTTCGACAGCATCAGTTTTGCCCTCTCGCCGCCCGATAAATTGCCGATAATCGAGTTATAGCCGAACTTATTGACGCCGAGCCCGTTTGCGACTTTCTTTATAGACGCCTCTAAATCGTAATAGCCCGCGGCGTTTAATCTTTCCTGCAATTTCGACGATTTTTCTATAAGCGCTTCCATTTCGTCGCCGCTCGCCGTCGCCATATCCGCGTACATTTTTTCAAGCCTTTCGTTTTCGGCGTCGAGGTATGAAAAGGCGTCCCGCAGATATTCCATCACGGTAAGACTTCCGTCGAGCGTGACGTGCTGATCGAGGTATCCTATGCGAAGTCCTTTCTGCCTCTTTATCTCGCCGTCGTCCTGAACGAGTTTGCCCGCTATAATATTGATGAAAGTGGATTTTCCCGCGCCGTTAAGTCCGACTACGCCGATATGCTCGCCGCTGTTTACGGTGAGGTCGGCTTTGAAAAACAGATCTCTGTCGTCGTACCGATGAGAAAGTCCTTTTATTTCGAGAATGCTCATACGGATAATATTCTATCACAACGCGGATATTTTTGCAAACTTTCCGCGGATAAAAAAAGGATTTGCAAAAGCAAATCCGTAATTTTTTATTAAGTTTTCGCCGCGGCTCGCTTAACCGACGCGAACGTTTCGTTCTCTTTCCCGAAAAACCGATCTTTTCCGCGGAAAATATCTTCTTCGCCGCTCACCGCTCTTTAAGTTCGCTTTCCTTGTTCATCGGAGTATCCCTCGCTTTTTATTTAATAAATCTGACCTCCGTCGCAAAAATCCTCATAAGAAACAACACCTCCTTATAAGTATTTTAAAAGACTTAATTCATCGGCGTATCTCCTTTTTTCAACTACATTATACACCCGAAAACGCGCCTTGTCAATAGGGAATCGAAAATTTCCCGAAAAATTTTTCCGGATTTTATTTCTTTGAGCGTAAAGCAAGCATATAATAAGTTGACGAATAGCTTTCGGAGTGGTATAATTTTTATCAATGTTCGACTTCGTATTCTTTTTAAACAGCGCGCTGCTCGGCGCCGCTCTCGCGATGGACGCGTTTTCGGTTTCACTCTCGAACGGGCTTGCCGAGCCGAAAATGAAAAAGGGGAAAACCTTTCTTATAGCGGGAACTTTCGCCTTTTTTCAGGCTCTTATGCCGCTTATAGGCTGGACGCTCGTTCATACCGCGGTCGAGGCTTTTTCGGGATTTTCAAAGGCGATACCTTACGTCGCGTTCGCCATTTTGTCTTTTATCGGCGGGAAAATGATATACGACGGAATAAAGAATAAAACTTCCGACGGGGAAACGGCGATCCTCGACTTTAAATCTCTTTCCCTGCAAGGGATAGCGACTTCCATCGACGCGCTTTCCGTAGGATTTGCGATCTCTTCTTATTCGGTTTACGGCGCGCTCGTAGCCGCGCTTATCATATCCGCGGTGACTTTTATCCTCTGCCTTGCCGCCCTTTTCGTCGGGAAGAAGATCGGGGCGAAACTTTCGGGAAAGGCGACTGTTTTCGGCGGCGCGATACTTATTCTTATAGGCGTTGAAATTCTTATAAAAGGCATCCTCGGTTTTTAAAGTATTATACGGCGGGGCGTTAAATCACCGATTTAACGCCCCGCCGCGATTTAACTCTTACTATCTTTTCAAAAAGTGTTTTTTCAGATAATACCTCGTATCCTTGTCGATAAAAAGCGTCGCGAGGCATACGGCGAGGGCTATCCCAACCGCTATAAATCCGTTGACTAAAAGGTCGAGCCATTTGTTCCCGAAACTCACGGTACAAAAATCGAGAAGGAAAAGCGCGCCGACGAAAACGGCGATATACGCGTAGTTTCTTATATAATATTTCACGGGCGAGCGGTTGAGCGCGTGTTTGAAAAACACGTAAGGCTCGACCACGTGACAGATAAACAGGTTCGTTATTATCGTCGCGACGATAACGCCGACGACTTTGTATTCGTCGGGAAAGATAAGTACGAAAAGAATAGACAAAACTATATTGAACGCGCCCTCTACGAGCGGTTTCCATCTGTCGTTATAAAACGTTCCCGTCGCGTCGCGGAAAAGTCCCGTCGCGTTTTTCATAAACTGAATAAAATAATTCACCGTTATAACGATCACTATGGCTTTCGAGAGTTCCAGCCCGTCCCCGAACACTATGCTTATAAGGTCGTTTATCACCGCGTAAAAACCGAGGAAGAAAACTATACCGAGCATAAAATTGAAAGTGTGAAAAAACTTATGATACCTCTCGGTTTCCTCTTTCGACTCGACGAACATATGCCCGATTACGGAAGAAAGGGGAGTGAAAAAGAGCGAAATAAGCGCGATCATCGCGGAAACGATCACTATGTAGTTCGAATACTTGCCGAGTATCACAAGCCCGAGAAACGCGGAAATGATGGTGCTGTCTGCGGTATTGACGAGTCTGCTCCCGATTTTGTGCATCATCATCGCTTTCGAGTTCTTCACGACTTCTTTTTTCGTTTCGTCGTCCGCTTTTTGCCTGTTCCCGATTATATTTCCGTATTTTTTACGCGCTATTATCTCGGTCGCCGCCCACTGCAAGCAAACCGCCGCTATCTTGCACGCGACGTACCATACGAACGATTCGGTGAGGACGAGCACGACTATCTGCAACGCGCACTGAAAAACGACGCCGAGAGAATAAATCGTCGTCGTTATATAATTGTTTTTATAGGCGTTTATAAGCGAACTCTTCGCGCTGAAAGCGTAAGACAGAACGACGGATATAAGGCATAGCCCGAAAGTAAGATAGAGATTCGTATCGAGACTTTCGTAGTCTTTTGCGAAAAATCTCAAAAACGGCATAAGCGCGCATCCCGCTATCAGGATCACCGCGCCGACGATAAAATAAAACTTGGTAAAAAGCCCGTAGAGGGCGGAAACTTTGTCGTTATCGCCTTCCACGATCGGTTTATACATACAGTAAGTTATCGCACTGCCGACGCCGAGTTCGGCGACCGAGAGAATATCGAGCAGAGACACGTAGAGCGCGTCGAGCCCGTTGTATTCGTTGCCGAGTATCCGTATAAGAAGTCTTCTCGCGAGAAAATTCGCCACGAGAAACAATATTCTGAACGCCACGGACACGGCGACGTTTATCAAGCCTTTCTTTTTATCCATTTTTGCCTGATATCAAGTTTCGTATTTTTTTAATAAAAAGCGAAAAAGAAATAAAAAACCGACCTACTCCGAGTTCTTCGGCTATTTCTTTTTTTGTCTTTTTCCCTTTAACTGCCTCGTAATATCTGCAAACGGCTTTCATTTCATCCCGCAGTTTTCCGTGAAACACGCGAAGATGAAGTTTCGCCCAATAAAGAGTGCCTTGCGGATTTTTCGCATACTTTTCGTCGCCGCTTTTCGTAAGCCCGCCTTCGAGATATTCGCATATATAGATAATATCTCCGAACCACCTCAAATAATAGCCGTCCTCGGCTATCCTGTTCCAGACTACTTCTTCGGTAATGAAGTTTTCCCCATCGAATTCGGGAAACGGATATTTTTTCAGAACTTCCGTAAAATACGCCTCGGCTTTATCCCCCAAAAGTCCGTATTTTCTTCTCTCGGTGTTTTTGGCGTCGATAAATTTCTTTGTAATCCCGCCGCCTATAGTTTTTCCGTTTTCATATCCTCTGCATCCGGACACTCCCGCCCATTTTTTTTCGTTTCCGAGCGTATTTATCCAAGCCGACAATTTTTCCACGGCGTCGGGCGTCAGATAATCGTCGGAATCGACGATAAAGAATATCTCGCCGCGGGCAAGCGAAACGCCCTTGTTTATCGCCCTGTGTTTGCCACCGTTTTGCTGTTTGACGTAAACTACGTCGAAAGGATTTTCGCGGGATGAAATATCCGCGAAATAACTCTCCGTACCGTCGGTACTGCCGTCGTCCACTACGAGCCACTCGAAATTTTTGTCGGTCTGCGACAAAAGGGATTCGTAGAGTTTATTTAAGGTGTTTTTTCTGTTGTAAGTCGGTGTGAATACGGTTATCATACGTTTTCCTTTTAACAAGACTTCCGTTATAAATCAAACAATAGGTAATCAATATAGGGAGCCACGTATATTGTGCAAAGAAATACACTTCAAAATAACTCATGATTGTCATCGTTATTAAAAATATCGACGGCAACCCCTTAACCGCAATATTTCCCCCGAATCTTTTTTTATCTGCCGCAAAACTAGCAAAAATAGTATAAAAGGTCAAAAACGGCAAAAAGCCAAAAGACGCAAGCACCCCTAAAGGCTGATTATGCATCTGCATTATTGCCTCATAATACCCCTCTTGAATTTTTTCTTCATTAACATAACTTCCTCTTCCAAACCAAAAGTTATCTCTTATCGATTCAAACGCAAACTTCCATATCGTTTGTCTCCCCGTAAATAAATTTTTACCTAAAATCTTTATTTCCGAGTTTCCCAACCAATCATATAACGGTACCGCATATATATACGCAAATGCAACCCCCATAATCGACAATACGAACAACCAAAAAGCAACCGTTTTATATCTGAAAATTCTTTTATCCGCTCTCAATGTTATAGTAAAAAAGGGAAATAAAATGCAACCTATCATTGCGGCTCTGGAATCAAATAAAACTTGAAATAATACGCAAATCAGACAAATCAAAATCCATATAACACTCTTGTTTCTCGCAAAAAAAGTCAAACTTATAAAAAACACCATAGAGACGAGAAGTCCGCAAGTATTTGTATTGAATTTATCGGGATTATTAGTATTTCTGAATTGTCCGTTTAAAAGAACTATGATTACACCCAATAAGAACAACAAAAACAGAAAATTAAATTCTTTTTTCGTTAATACACTTTGTTTAAAAACTTTAAGACTTAAAACTATAATTATAAGACCAAGAAGTTTTTCCAGCCCTGAAAAATTTATAAGATAAGAAATCAAAACTACAGATAAAAACAAATAAAGACTTCTCTTCTCTTTTTTACATAAGGCAATTTTCCTGTTCAATAAGTAAAACAATAAAATAAGCGCAACAATAAGATTTATGAAAACAGTCATATTACGTAATATGTAATTTTTATTGTCTTTACCGATTGCTTTGCTATAATAAAAAAAGAAAACCATATATAGCACATAAAAAACGGCAAAGTAAAACGACGCATTGTGTTTTTGACTGCGCCTGACAAATAAGTCGCCTATTTCTCTTTTCGTTGCCTTTTCTTCTATCATTTTCTTTTTTGTTTGTTGTTTTTTTTGATTCCCGCCTTTTTTATCGCTTTGACAGGATGTTTTACGGAAAAAACGACTTTTCCGAACGTTTCGCCGTATTTTCTTTTCAAATTAAATAATTCCCTCTCGTCCTTGTCGTACCAAGTTGCGTCGTAATGGTGTATAGTCCTTGTATTTTCGGTTATAGTCGGCTTTGTCTTTTTATTCGCCCCGTAAGGCTGAAAATATTCCATAGGATAAAGCGTTAAACCGTTTTTCGTCTGCAAAGTATTATCGAGCGTAAAGCCGCATTCTTCCGCTGTTTTGCTGTAAATCTTCGGTGAGGCGATGTCGCTTTTTATTTCATCTTTATACGTTAAAGAATCATATTTTTCAAGTACTTTGCCGTAAAACTCCTCGTTGTTTTCACGGGCGTAAAGAATAAGTCCCGGATTTATCAGGTTTTTTTCCTCGAATCCCGCGAAAGAAGTTTTTAAAACGTCGTCTATCGGTTTAATGAATTCTACGTCCGTATCGACGTATAAACCGCCTTCGGTGAAAAGCGCGTAAGTCCTGACGTAATCGGAAACGAACGCCCAGCGTTTCAGCCTGTACGCCTCTTTTGTAAAAGGATGATCGTCCACGGGAAAATTGCTTTCGTCCCACCTTTTTATTTCGAAGTCGGGACAAAACTTTTTCCACGTTTCCATAAATTTTAAGGTCGCCTCGGGCAGAGGATTCCCGCCGAACCAACAATAATGTAATATTTTAACCATAATCGATTCTTTATTTGCCCGTCAGCCGGTAAACAATAAGTTATCTTTTTTCCTTTATCGCCGCGAATATCCTCTCGCAATTTTTATCGTCCCATAGCGGGAAAAACTCTTTGACCGTCTCTTCCGGAATTTCTTTGATACCGCCTTCGAGTTTTCTTTCCAAAGCGGCGATAAGTTCGTCGTTCGTTCCCGTCCACTCGCCGAGAACGGTGTCGTGATAATCTAAA
>CADBSX010000111.1 GCA_902797515.1 uncultured Eubacteriales bacterium
AATTTCCCGCCTCAAAATAATCGTAAACGACGTCCGTATTTCCCGTTTTCGCGAGCGCGACCGTCTGCCCCTCTTCGAGCGAAACGCTTTCGATAGCCCACTCTATGTGATTTTCGTCGCTTGAAACGACGGTGAACGCTTTTTCTTCACTGCCCAAAACGAGAGAAATTTCGGTCGAAAGCCGCTCCGTCTTTTCGTTTCCGATCTCCGACTTGTTTTCGTCGAATTTTTTCCCGCAGACGGAACACTCGTAATACGCGACGTTGCCGTCGTGGAAAAACGTTGCGGGAAGGGCGTAATACATATCCCCGTATTCGTGACCTTTCGCGGCGACGTTTATATCCTCTATCTCGTTATAATTTGCGTCGAAATGCTTTCCGCAGACGTCGCAGGTATAGTGTCCGAGCGTTCCCGCCGTTTCGCAGGTCGCGTCCGAGCCGTCGGTCCACTCGCCGTAAGTATGTTCGTGAGCGTCGCCGCCCGTTTCGGTATTTTCACCGCAAGCGGTACAAAACGCGCCGACGAATAAAACCGATAATAAAACGATAAAAAGTCTTTTCATATGCAGTTACCTCTGTATAATATTATATCTTGTAAACGGAAAAAGTCAACTTTTATGCGGCGGCGGAGAGAAAATCTCTCCGCCGCCGCGTTTGAAATCATTTCAATCCGAATCTTCCGAGGGCGGGCGAATAAACGAATTCTTTCCCGTCGAGATAATAAAGCGGACTATCGCCGTCGAATTTAAGCGTGAGCGAATAAGCCGTAAGCCTTTGCGAAGAGAAGCGGAATTTGCGGTTCACGCTCTCTTTCCCGTACTTGCCGTCGCCGAGGACGAAAAATCCCGCGTGCGCGAGATGCGCGCGTATCTGGTGCGTTTTGCCCGTAACGAGCCTGACTTTCAGAACGCTCGTTTCCGCGCTCCTTTTCAACACTTCGTATTCCGTTTCTATCCTCTCCGCGCCGCGCGTCTTTTCGTCGTATATCTTAACGACCGCTTTTTCGGCGTCTTTTTTGAGGTATCCGACGAGTTTCCCGCTCCTTTCTTTCGGCGCGCCGTAAACTTCCGCGAGATAATATTTCTGAAAAGCCCGCGCTTTGAAACCTTTTAAAAGTTCGCCTTGCGCGGCGGGGGAAAGCGAAAAGATCATTACTCCGTCGGTGTTTCGGTCGAGCCTATGTATAAATCCCGCGCTTTCGTAAGTCTTTTTCACCGCGCCGAAAAAGTCCTCGCTGGTTATGCCTTTAGGCTTGTACGCCGCGAGTACGTTTTCGTCGGAATATATCTCTTCGACCTTTCTCGTCTCGCCGTCGTAATAGACTTCTATATCGTCGCCCGCAAAAACGGCGACGTCCGCGCCCGTCCTTTTGCCGTTCACTTTCACGTCTTTTTTGCGGATAAGGCTCATAGTCTTTCCGTAGGTTATTTCCGATTTATAAAAGGAAAGCATCTCTTCCGAGAGTTTCCCGTTTTTTTCCGCTTTAAAACTCTTCATACGAAAAACAATATATAATAAACGCTATAACACGCGGATAACGCGACCGCGAATTGCCATACCGCGGATAAGACGGTAAGTTTCGTTCCCGCTCTCGCCCTGATCGCGGCGAGCGCGGTAAGACAGGGCGTGTAGAGATAACAAAAAACCGTGACCGCTATCCCCTGCCTTACGGTCAGCGCGAACGACGGGGGAAGAAGTACCGCGAGCGTCGAAGCGACGCCCTCTTTCGCGAATATCCCCGAAATTATCGCCGCCGAAAACCGCCAATCGGTTATTCCGACGGGAAAAAAGAGAAAAGTTATCTTCTTCGCGAAAAAAGCGAGTACGGAATTTTCCTCGCAGCCGTTTCCGAGATAGCCCGAAAAAGAAAAATTCGACGCGATAAAGAGCGCGACGCTTAAAAGCGTTATCACCGTTCCTATTCTAATTATAAACTCTTCGGCGGTTTTTAGCAAGGATTTTAACACGCCTTTCATATCGGGAAATCTTATATCGGCGAGTTCGGTTATCATAGGCGCGCCCTTTTTCTTTCCCGAAAGTCTGTAAAGGGCGTAAGAGTGCAACGCCGAAAGTATTACCGACAAAACGTAAACGACGGCGATTACCGCGAACGCCGCGCCGCCTAAAAATCTGTCCGCGACGAACATATATACGGGCGTTCTCGCCGAACAACTGATAAAAGGCAGAGAAAGCACCGCCCTTTTTCTCACTTTTTCGTCGTCTATCCCGACCGCGAGCGAGGCGGCGAGAGCCGTACAGCCGAAACCGCCCGCGAGAGTATAAAGAGCCTTTCCCGACAGTCCGACTTTTCCGAAAAGAGGATCGAACGTCGCCGACAGCCTCGAAAATACGCCCGATCTGTCGAGCGTTTCCGTACAGAAAGAGAGCGTCGCTATCTGCGGGATAAAAGCGAGTACCGAAAAGACGCCGTTCAAAAGCCCTTCGGTCAAAAGCCGCGACAAAAATTCGCTCGTTCTTCCGTCGGTGAGTTTTAAGACGGCGGGCGTAAGGAAATTTTCGTTTATCCGATAAATAAAACCGCTCGCCGCCTTTCCTATCCCGTAGTTCCCGAAAGCGAGATAAAACGAAACGACCGTAAAAAACAAGAGCGCGAACGCCGAAAAGACGGGCGACGAAAAAAGTCCGTCCATCCCTCTTTTCCTGCTCGGCGGGGCGAAAAACTCGATTTTTTCGCCCCGCCGAGGCAATGATATTCCCCTTTCTATCCTCTCTTCGAGTTCTTTCGCGGACGACTTGTCTTTCGCCTCGCCGAAAACCGTCTCGACTCCGAACGCGCGTTTCGCCTTTTCCCCGTCGATCTTTCCGCCGAGTTTCACAAAGTCGCCGTATAAGTTGATAAACGCTATTATCGGTTTTTGAAAAGCCTTTAATTCCTCTACGAGCCGAAGCCCCCTCGGCGCGTTCTTCGCCTCGATAACGACGACGATAACGTCGTAGTTTTTCCCCCTCAAAAAGTTTTCCGCTATCCTCTCTTCCGCGCCAGATCCCTTGACCGTATAAAGACCGGGAAGGTCGGTCACCGAATATCTCTTCCCCCTGAAAACATATTCGGCGGACTTTTCGGCGACCGTCACGCCGTGCCAATTCCCGACCTTTTCGTTTTTTCCCGAAAGTCGGTTGAAAAGAGTGGTTTTCCCCGCGTTCGGATTTCCGCAGAGGACTATCCTCACGGGCTTATCCGCAGCCCCTGAAAAAACTTTTTTAAACGTATTCGATCCGGATGCCACTCGCCGCCTCTCTGCCTATCGCTATACGCGTTCCGCCCGCCGAGATGACCGCCGCCCCGAAACGCGGCGAACTCTCTTTTTCGGCTACCGTTCCCGCCGTTA
>CADBSX010000112.1 GCA_902797515.1 uncultured Eubacteriales bacterium
TTTGGGCGAAGCGCCGATAATGGCGGTAAGTCCTTATTCCTGCGAAACGCTTATTTCGCGCGGCGGACGTATTCCCGCGCCTATACATAGCAATAAGAATTAAAAAAATTTTTTACATATAAGGAGTAAACAAAATGGCATATCTTTCCGATATCGAAATTGCGCAGAAAACAGCCATGTCGCCGATAACCGAGATAGCAAAAGCGGCGGGAATAGACGACAAATACGTCGAGCCTTACGGAAAATACAAGGCGAAGATTGACTATTCTTTACTTAAAGAATCGAAGAGAAAGAACGGAAAACTGATACTCGTGACCGCTATCACGCCTACGCCCGCGGGCGAGGGCAAGACGACGACCACGATAGGACTTGCGGACGGACTTAAAAGAATAGGCAAAAACGTCATGGTCGCTCTTCGCGAGCCTTCGCTCGGTCCCGTGTTCGGCGTAAAAGGCGGCGCGGCGGGCGGCGGATACGCGCAGGTCGTTCCTATGGAAGACATAAATCTTCACTTTACGGGCGATTTCCACGCGATAGGCGCGGCGAATAACCTTCTCGCGGCTATGCTCGACAACCATATTTATCAGGGCAACGCGCTCAATATCGATCCGAGAAGGATAACTTGGAGAAGATGCGTCGATATGAACGACCGTCAACTCCGTTTCGTGACCGACGGGCTCGGCGGAAGAGTGAACGGCGTGCCGAGAGAGGACGGATACGACATAACGGTCGCGTCGGAAATAATGGCGGTGTTCTGCCTCGCGTCCGATATCGACGATTTGAAAAACAGACTTTCGAGGATAGTCGTCGGCTATACTTACGACGAAAAACCGGTCACGGCGGGCGATTTAAAGGCCGTCGGGGCTATGGCGGCTCTCTTAAAAGACGCTTTAAAGCCGAATCTCGTGCAGACGCTCGAACACACGCCGGCGATAGTCCACGGCGGACCTTTCGCTAATATAGCGCACGGATGCAATTCGGTTATCGCGACGAAAATGGCTATGAAACTCGGCGATTACTGCGTTACGGAGGCGGGATTCGGCGCGGATCTCGGCGCGGAAAAATTCCTCGATATAAAGTACCGTTTCGCAGGGCTTACGCCTTCCGCGGTCGTAGTCGTCGCCACGGTAAGGGCGCTCAAAATGCACGGCGGCATGGATAAAAAACAACTCGGCGAGGAAAACCTCGACGCGCTCTCGAAAGGGCTTCCTAACCTTTTGAGACACGTCCACAACATAAAGGACGTGTATAAACTTCCTTGCGTAGTCGCGGTCAACCGTTTCCCGACGGATACGGACGCGGAAATTGCGCTCGTTATCGAAAAGTGCAGAGAACTCGGCGTGAACGTAAGACTTTCAACGGTCTGGGCTGACGGCGGAAAAGGCGGCGTCGAACTCGCGGAAGAAGTGGTGAGGCTTTGCGAGGAAAAGAATAAGTTTACTTTCTCTTACGAACTCGACGAACCGATAGAGAAGAAAATAGAGGATATAGTAAAGAAGATATACGGCGGAACAGGCGTGAATATCGCGCCCGCCGCGAAAAAGGAAATAGACAGACTGACGGCTCTCGGTTTCGGGAATATGCCCGTATGTATGGCGAAAACGCAATACAGTTTTTCGGACGATATGACCAAACTCGGCGCGCCGACGGGCTTTACCGTAACGGTAAGGAACGTCAAAGTTTCCGCGGGCGCGGGCTTTATAGTCGCGCTTACGGGCGATATAATGACGATGCCCGGGCTTCCGAAGTCTCCCGCGGCGGAGCGGATTGACGTCGATTCCGACGGCAAGATATCGGGATTGTTCTGATACTTATGGACAATCGGACCGTTTTTCGTTGATTTTGAAAATAGATACGGGAAAGACGGCGTTACACACGGTAGGGCGTTTTATGCCGTTTGACGTGAACGCCGTTTTATTTTTCGATAAAGAGCGAATTCCGTACGGACGTCTGAATTGATTGTGTTACGATAACTCTTTTGGGAGACGATTGCAAATTAAAATGGAACTGAAATATTTTGATTTAGCCATATCGTGTATAGCCGCGGTTCTGGCGGTGGTTTGCTCCGTATGATGCGGCGTTACTCTTTCGCAGAAGAAAAAGGAAAAAGCGGACAATATAGTGATTTTTTCGCTTTTTTTCGTCATCTGTATATTTAGCGGAGCGCTGAGTCTGTATTCCTTACGATCCGACGAGGACGGGACTTTCGTTCTGGTGTTGCAAAGCGTCGTTATCGCGGCAAAAA
>CADBSX010000113.1 GCA_902797515.1 uncultured Eubacteriales bacterium
AAAGGAAGTAAAGCGGAGTGGAATGCGATAAGCAAAGGATTTGGTTGGAGCCAATACGTTTCGTCTGGTTGCACGGTATATTGTACGGACGGAAATTTGATGATCTGAAATTTCGGATCGTTTTAAAACGCGGCGGGCGGGGAAAATTTCCCCGCCCGCCGCGTTTTGTATAAAACTTTAAGGTATAAAATCAAATGAAATATCGGGCAAAAGGGAAAAATTTTTCGTTTCGTTGCGTTTTTTCGCGCCTGCGGCGGCGGGAAGCGGACGGAAAACACCGTTTCCTCGCGGCGACGCGGGCGGCGGTTTGCACAAAAACATACGTTTTGATAGACGAAATCAATAGTGATTTTTGTTTTTATGTAGTATAATAAAACTGAAAAGGATGCGTTGATCCTGACAGGTGACGAATATGACAGAAATAGTTTTTACGGGGGATCTGCTTTGTTATCCCAAGATGACCGAAAAATTCGGCCCTGACTACGACGGGCTTTTTTCGGAGTTTAAAAAGCCCGCGGGTTGCGACTATCTCGTCGGCAACCTCGAATCGCCGATCGCGGGCGAAGAGAGATACGGCGAAGTGAGAGAGGTTTACGATTTATGATGATAAGCAAGGATTTCACGGGCGGGAATATTTCCGTCGTAAAGACCGAGGGCGACGTCGTTTATCTCGAAAACGAGATCAGAGATAGCGCGACCGATTGGTTTTATTGGGCTTTCGCGGTCGAGGGCGCAGCAGGAAAGACGCTTACTTTCCGTTTCGGGGCGAACAGACTCGGATATTTCGGTCCCGCGGTAAGTCGGGATCTCAAAAATTGGCGGTGGCTGAACGAGTTTCCGCAAGACAAATTCGCTTACGAATTCGGGAAGAACGAATTTACCTACTCTTTTTCCGAAAACGAGGATAAGGTCTGGTTCGCGCACGATATGCTCTATCATCCCGACAGATTTTTCGGTTTCGCGAAAGAAAAGGGGCTTGAAATAAAAGAACTTTGTAAGAGCGCGAAGGGAAGAAGTATACCGTTCGTAACTTTCGGAACGGGGAAAAAGACGGTCGTCCTCACTTCCCGCCATCACGCCTGCGAGGCGACGGGGGACTACGTTCTGGAAGGCGTTCTCGACGAACTTCTGAAAAATCCGCTAAAGGACGCGAAAGTCTTTTGCGTGCCTTTCGTCGATTACGACGGCGTTATCGACGGCGATCAGGGCAAAGAGCGGCGTCCGCACGACCATAACAGGGACTACGAAAAGGACGTTCCGTCCATCTATTCTTCCACGGCGGCGATAAGAAAGTACGCCGACGAAAACGGTTGTGCATACGCTTTCGATTTTCACTCGCCATGGCATCTCGGCGGGGCTAACGACGTCGAATTCATTGTCGTCAATTCGTTTGAAAAGGCGGATCGTTTCAAAGCGTTCGGAAAAATTTTCGAGGAAGAGATATCGGACGATTCTTTCGGGTATTTCACGAAAAACGATTACCCGTATATGTCGGGTTGGAACGTAAAGAGCGCGAATTTCGCGCAGTATATGTCGGCGAAAAAGGAAAACGAAATAGCGTTCAGTCTCGAAACGCCATACTTCGGGACGGAGGACAACGTAGTTTCGCAGGAAAAACTCGTTCGGCTCGGCAGGTGTTTTGCGCGGGCGTTTAAACGTTATACGGAAAAGTCCGAAGGGAAAATTCCTTTGAACAAAGAGTAAAAATCATGAACGATACGGAGTAGGAAGATACAAAGCGGGGCGGGGAATTTTCCCCGCCCCGCTTTGTATGAAATTTTTTACATCCCGCCCGCTATTTCGCGGATGTCTTTCGGATCTACGTCGCGGAGGCGTATTCCCTTTTTCACCGCTATAGCCGCCGCGACTCCCGCCGCCTCGCCCGTGCCGACGCATATCGGCATCACGCGGAAATTAGAGTGCGCCATATGCGTCCCCGATATGTTCCGCCCCGAAAGCAGAAGTCCGTCGACGTTTACGGGAACGAGACATCCGTACGGGATAGTGTATCCCCTGTTTTGAGTGAAATTTTTCTGACAGCCCGT
>CADBSX010000114.1 GCA_902797515.1 uncultured Eubacteriales bacterium
ACGAAAAAGGCGACGGCGATGCCGAATCTCTCGCTCGTCGCGAATTCTTGGGATAAAGAACTCGCGTATCTCGACGGCGAAACTATCGCGAACGACTGTATAGAAAACGGCGCGGACGTACTTCTCGCCCCGGGGGTAAACGTGAAGAGGACGCCGCTCAACGGCAGAAATTTCGAGTATTTATCGGAAGATCCTTACCTTGCGGGCGTTATGGCGAGGGAGTATATAAAGGGCGTTCAGAGCAAGGGCGTGGGAACGAGCCTTAAACATTACTGCGGAAACAACAGGGAAAAAGGCAGGCTCACGCAGACGAGCGAGATAGACGAGAGGGCGCTCCACGAAATATATCTTCGCCCGTTCGAGATAGCCGTCGAGGCGGAGCCGTGGACGGTAATGTGCGCCTATAATCCCGTTAACGGCGTGTTTGCGTCCGAAAACAGGAAACTTCTGAAAGATACGTTGAGGGATAAATTCGGTTTTAAGGGGCTTATAGTTTCCGACTGGGGCGCGGTGCATAGTCCGTATAAGGCGGTGCGCGCGACGCTCGACCTCTGTATGCCTCACGACGGGAGATATATCGAAAACGTCAAAGCCGCGCTCGAAAAGGGCTATATCACTATGGAAGATATAGACTTCTGCGTGAATAACGTGCTTTCGCTCGTCGTTAAGGCGGAAAACGCGAAGAAGGAAATCAATTATACGAAGGAGCAAAGGCACGCGAACGCCGTCAGAATAGCGAAGGGCGGCATGGTGCTGCTCAAAAACGAGGACGGCATACTTCCGCTGAAAGACGGAAAGAAGTATCTCGTCGCGGGCGGACTTGCAAACGAGCCTATTCTCGGCGGGCTCGGCTCGGCGTTCGTTCAGACTGAATATAAACAGACGCCCGTGGTCGATCTTCTGAAAGAAAAACTGCCGAAATCCGAAATAGATTACGATATACATCCCGCGAAAAGTTGGGCCGACAGCAGCCGCGCCGATATGCAGGCGGCGAAGATCGCGTACTTAAAGACTTGCGGAAAAGACGCGGTGATAATCTTCGTCGGCGGGGCGAGCGAGGGAGAGAGTTTCGACCGCGTAAGCATAAAACTCGCGCCCGAACACGAGGAGTTTATAAAGATCACGGCGCGTTATAACGAAAACGTTATAGTCGTGGTAAACGCGGGCAGCGCGATAGATATGAGCGAATGGATAGACGACGTGAAAGCGGTCGTTTACGCGGGCTTTGCGGGCGAGGGAATAAACGAGGCGCTCGTTTCCGTGCTCGTCGGGGAAACAAATCCGAGCGGAAAACTCGCGGAGACCTTCCCGATCGAACTTGAAGACACGTTCACGGGCGAAGAGACGGGCGACGGCTTTGTCGAGTGGTATAACGACGGCGTATTCGTCGGATACAGATATTACGAGAGATACGGAATAGACGTTCTGTTTCCGTTCGGATACGGACTGTCTTATTCGCGGTTCGAGTACGGCAATCTTAAAATAGAGAAGAAAGGTGATTGCGATTTTACCGTTTCTTACGATATAACGAACGTTTCGGACAGAGACGGCGCGGAAGTTTCCGAAGTTTACGTCCGCGACGTCTGCGCGATGGTAGTCCGTCCCGAAAAGGAACTCAAAGGCTTTGAAAAGACGTATCTGAAAGCGGGCGAGACGAAGAGAGTATCGGTCGATCTGGATTTCCGTTCGTTCGCGTATTACTGCACTGCGTACGGAAAATGGCACGTCGAAAACGGAAGTTTCGAGATAGCGGTCGGGGCGTCGTCGGACGATATAAGGCTTACGGGGAACGTCGAAATAGACCTTCCCGACGACACGCAGCAGTCGCAATATTAAACCGAAATAAACTTCGCCGCCCCGCGTTTTGCGAAAAGCAAAACGCGGGGCGGCTTGTTAATCGGACTTTTTTTTCGTTTTAAAATCGATCGTCTTCGGGCACTCCTAATAAATCGTAAATACTTACTTAATATAATTTCGCTAACTGGACTAATTTTTCATATTCCGGACGAGCCACGTCGTTTTCCCAGTCGCTTACGTTCGATTGATAAATCCCTAATTTTTCCGCGACTTGTTTTTGCGTGTATTTGCTATCAATTCGCGCTTTTTTAAAATTTTCACCGTAATTCATCAAAAATATTTTATCAAAAATGTGTTATACACATTGACAAAAATGTGTAATGCACATATAATATAAAGTATGGGGAATTTGCGAAAAAATGATACGCAAGAGAAAAAACCGCAGATAAAATCGCGGGAGCGGACGAAAAAACACGGCGAAGTTTTTACGGCGGAAAGAGAAGTAAAGGCGATGTGCGACCTCGTCGCGGACGAGTGCGACAGGATAGACAGCCGTTTTTTGGAGCCGGCGTGCGGAACAGGGAATTTTTTAGCCGAAATTTTGACGAGAAAACTTAAAACCGTAAAAAAACTTTATAAAAACAGCGTTTACGATTACGAGCGGTATGCCGTTCTCGCCGTAACGAGCGTTTACGGCGTGGATATTTTGCGGGACAATACGGAAGAGTGCCGCGAAAGGCTTTTCGGAATATGGGATAAGGAATATAAAAGCGTTTGCAAAAACGCGGTAAGCGACGAAACGCGCGAGGCGGTAAGGTATATTTTGAGCAAAAATATTTTATGCGGCAACGCGTTGACGCTTATGCAAGTCGATGACGGGCAAAAAGACACGGAAACGCCGATAATTTTTCCCGAGTGGAGTTTAATGGCGGGAACTAAACTCAAAAGGCGTGATTTTCGCCTCGACGTAATGCTCAAAGCGAACGACAAACCGAAGAAAAACGAGCAATTATCGCTTTCGGGCGTGGACGAAGAGATAAAAAAATATCTTTCGGTAAATCCCGTCACGAACGAATTTATGGCGGAGCCTATAACGGAATATCCGCCCGCGCATTACAGGAGAGTAAAAGACAATGGCTGAAACTTTTTTTGACAAGATATATAAGACGAAAACTCAACATATGCCCGACGTTCTTTCCTGCCTTGCGAATCTATCGAACGACGAAGTATTTACGCCGCCCGACGTAGTGAATCAGATGCTCGATATGCTGCCGCAGGAACTTTTTGAAAGCCCCGATACGACTTTTTTGGATCCCGCGGTAAAGACGGGCGTGTTTTTGCGGGAAATAGCGAAAAGGCTTATCGAAGGACTTAAAGATAAAATCCCCGACCTGCAAAAGAGGATAGACCATATTCTGCATAGACAGATATTCGGGATAGCGATAACGGAACTTACGAGTTTATTGTCAAGAAGAAGTCTGTACTGCTCGAAATATCCAAACGGCAGATATTCGGTATCGCGGTTTAACGACGCGGAAGGGAATATCCGTTTTCGCAGAATTTATCACGATTTCGATAAAAGCGGGAAATGTAAGTTTTGCGGGGCGAACAGGTCTTACGACCGCGGCGACGACAAAGAAACGCACGCTTACGAATTTATACACACTGAATATCCGGAGAAAATTTTTAATATGAAATTCGACGTAATTATATCAAATCCGCCTTATCAGATGAATTTTGGAATAGACGGGACAAACAGTGCTAACGCAAAATCCATTTATAATCTTTTTATCGAGCAAGCAGTTAAGTTAAATTCAAAATATTTGATAATGATAACGCCGAGTCGTTGGATGACAAAAACGGCACAAGGCATATCGGAAGAGTGGGTTGATAAAATGTTAAATTGCAACCATTTTGAAGTTATACATGATTTTCCAAATGCTAATGACTGTTTTCCCGGAGTGGAAATCAAAGGCGGTGTAAATTATTTTTTATGGAATAAAGATTATATTGGGAAATGTCGATATTATTATCATAATTCTGAAAAAGAAAAAGGGCAGGAAAGAATAGATTTTCTTAATTCCACAAAAGCAGGCGTTGTAATAAGAGAGCCTCAATCTTATTCAATTATTGAAAAAATCATTAAAGTAAAAGGTCAATATTATATAGATTGTAATAATAATTTTTCGGGGTTAGTTAGTCCGAAACATTTTTTTGATAACAGTGAATTGCTTACGTCTAACTGGAAAGATTATAAAATCACAAAAGACGATCAACACAATATAAAATATTACGTAAGTAAATCGCTAAACAATATATCGTTTGGGTGGATAAAAATTTCTGATTTAACGAAAAATCAAAAAACAAAAGATTTGAATAAAGTCTATATTCCCGCTGCGGGAGGCACTGGGTTTGATGGTCAAGTTTTAGGCTTACCATTTTACGGGGAACCAAACAGCGTTTGTTCACAAACTTACCTTGTTATAGGATATGATCCCGAAAAACATAATTTTACCAAAAAAGAGTGTGATAATATCATAACGTATATCAAGACGAAATTTTTCAGATATTTGGTAAGTATAAAGAAAAAAACGCAAAACGGTCCGCGGGGAGTTTATCAATTCGTGCCTATGCAAGACTTTTCAAAGCCGTGGACGGACGAGG
>CADBSX010000115.1 GCA_902797515.1 uncultured Eubacteriales bacterium
AAAATCACGAAAAGCGGGGCGGACGCAGAATTGCGACCGCCCCGCTTGTTATATGAAACATTAAATTTAAATAATTGAAAACTATATCCAAAAAATTACTTTACCGGATATATTATAAAGTGTTGCCGACTCGCTTGCTCCTAATCTTGGTGCTTGACCGTTACCGGCTGCATTTAACAAAATAGTTTTTATCTCATTATTATATTTGAACGAAACTATAACATTATCATAAAATGCATATGATAAACAACCAGAAAAAACAAAAGGAATAGAATAATTAGTTGTTGCCACTGTAATATCAAAAAATGTAAGATAATTGTCTAATGTAATATTAATTTCATATCTCACCTTTTTTGTTTCTTGCGTTCCGTTCTCTTGGTTAGTTGCCGCTGATAACTCATCAATCTTTTGTGGCAAAATATTTTGCGTAATTCCATTGTTTTCAATATCATTATTTGACGTTTTTGACGATTGATTTTGCATATCACAACAAGAAAAAACAAACAATAAACAGAGCGAAAAAATTACTGCTATAACTTTTTTCATATTTTGGTTTCTCCCCTCACAAGTTCTTTTATGCCTATAATAATATACCAAAAAAAAAAGTTTGTCAATATTATATCAAAGTTTTATTCTTATTTTCGGCAAAATAAAAATCACGAAAAGCGGGGCGGCCGCAGAATTGCGACCGCCCCGCGGCTTTAATTTTCCGTTAAACCGGCGTCCGTCGGTTTACTCTCCGTCGATCGTTTCTTCCCCGCTATCGTTACCGTTCGTCCAGCCGGAGATATCGGGCTTTGTCTGTGAGGCTGAACCGTAAACGAAAGTATAGGTGGTAACGACTCTGCCGTTCTCGCCGGCGACGGTATAAGTCGCCTCATTGACGGTCACGCCCGCCTTGGTGGCGACGAGCGTTGCGACGGTTTCGCCTTTAACAGAGACCGTAAAGGTCAAAGTGTTTTCCTCGACCGAGCAATCGAACGCCGCGCCGCTTTCGCCCGCCGCGTCGTATATACAAATGCCCGCGTTGTAATAAAACATCACGACCGAGTCGTAAGCGTCGTCGTTGACGAGATAATACTTCGCGTCCTCGCCGTCGAACACGTAATAATAATCGTATTCCTCGGTGTCCGCGTCCTCTTCCATATAGGTATAGACTCGATAGTCGCCGAAGTCTATGCAATCCACGTCGTCCGCGATGGTTTCCTCGTAAGAACGTTCGCCGTTTACGGCGACGGTAACGATAACGTTATCCTCGCAGACGGTTTCCCCGAAGAACTCGTTGCGGGCGTCTATCGCCTTTTCGTTATTCTCTATCCTTTGAGCCTCGGCGTCAGCCTCTCTGTCCCACGCGTCGGTGTCGGGCAATTCGATCGACGCGTTGCCGTAAACGAACGTCCAAGTGAGATCGGCACCGTCGGACCTCGCGACGCGAACGGTCTTAACTTTGCCCTCTTCTGACGACGCGCTGACGGAAACGGTCCCGTTTCCGAAGGAAAACTCGAAATTCAAAGCGCCGCTTAATACGCCGTCTTTCTTCTCGTAATTGACGTCGCAAGCGAATTCGGCGTTTTCTTCGGGCAAAAGAGCGACGATATTCACGCCCGTGTATTTGCTCATGAAAGAACAATAATTGTTGTTATAAATATCTTCCATCGTTCCGTTCTCGTCGTCCTGATAATAGCCGCGTTTGGTTTCGTCCGAACAATAATAATAGCGTTGTTCCGTAGCGTTTCCGTCGTCGTCCTCTTCTACGCTTACGGTCGCCATATAGAAGAATCCGCCTTTTTTATAAGCGTAAACTTCCGTGCCGTTTTTATAGAGCGTATAACAGGCGTCGCCTTTTACCGTTTCGGTGAATTGCTCTACGCCGTCCTTGTTTTTGCAGGTAACGACGAAGTCCGGATCTTTAAGCGTCTCTTCGAAGAAAGCGTTTATAAGTTCTACGCTGCCTTCTTTGTCCGAAGAATTATAATTCTCCGTGTAATCCGCGTTTTCCAGATCGACAGAGCACGCGGCGAGCGCGAATACGAAGATCATCCCTACGGCGAGTAAAATCGCCTTAAAACCTTTGACTTTTTTCATTTTTTTGCTCCTTTACAAGTGTTCTGCCCGCCCGCCGCCGTTTTTCGGCGGCGGGCGAAAACCTTTAATATTATATCACTTTCTTGTTTTCCCCGCAAGTTTTTCGGCGTAAAAAAACGAAAAAGCGGCAGCGTTTTACGCTGCCGCCGATAAGTTCGGATTTCTTTATTCGTCCTTTTCGTCCTTTTCGTTCTCTTCTTCGTCTTCGTCGTCCTCTTCCTCTTCTTCGTCGTCTTCCGTTTCGTCGTACTCTCCGTCGTCGTACTCCTCGAAATCTTCGTCGAATTCGTCGCGGACTTCGTCGTCGTAATAATCGTCGTCCTCTTCCTCTTCTTCGTCGAAGAGTTCCTTCGCCTCGTCCTCTTCGAGTTGCGAAAGCGAGAGCATCTCTTCTTCGTCGTCGCCCTTGTTGCTCATCGCCTCTTTTTCGTCCTCGTCGAGATAGTTCCTCCACTCTTCGTCGTTTTCGGGATCTATCTCGTCGTTCATCATCGCTTTACTGCCCCTTTCCTCTCTGCACTCGTCGCACATTTCGTCGTCCGCGTCCATAAAATTCCGTCTGCATATCGGGCAGAGAACCTGCTCGGAATCGTCGTCGTCGAGCGCGAAGAATTTGGCGGGCGCGATTTTGAGTTCGGCTTTGCACACGTCGCAATAACTCTCGTCGTCCTTTATATAATTGAGTTCGCACCTCGGACATTTTTTGTATCCCATAATTTCCTCCGTAATATCGTATATAATATATTACGCTCGTAAATCGTTTTCATTTACACAGCCAAAATATTATATTAGTAAAATTTCATTTTGTAAACTGTTTTTAACGTGTTTTTCAACTATTTTTTTATTTTTTAAAAATTACTATCCCGAAAAAGTTTTCTTTTCGACAATAATCCCTTATATTTCAAGGAAAATTTCAAAAAAGATTATTTCTTTCGGGATGCGTTATCGCGCCGAGGACGTTTTCCTTTATCTTCGGATTGTCTTTCTGAAGTTCGCTGAGAAGTTTTTTCACGTATTCCCTTTTCGTGCGTTTGTCCGCGGGACAGGGATTGAATATTCTCGGCTTGTCTTTCGCGAATCCCGCGACTTCTTTTTCCCGAATATATATCATAGGTCTTATAACGGTCAGATCCTGTCTTTCGAGTTTTGTCACGGGCGAAAATGTCGAAAGTCTGCTCTCGTAGAACAGCGACAGAAAAAGCGTTTCTATTAAATCGTCGGCGTGGTGTCCTAAAGCGACTTTATTACAGCCGAGCCTTTTCGCGGCGTTGTTCAAAGCCCCGCGCCGCATATTCGCGCAGAGACTGCACGGATTTTTTTCCTTTCTTTCCTCGAATACTATCTTCCCTATAAGCGTCCGCTCGACGACGTATTCAACGCCGAGGCGGTCGCAGAGTTCCGCGACCGCCGAGACTTCCTCTTCGCTTATTCCGAGCCCCGTATCGACGGTTATCGCGACGAGATCGAATTTCGCGGGATAAAATCTTTTCATCGCGGCGAGAATACACAAAAGCGTTACGCTGTCCTTTCCGCCCGAAAGTCCGACGGCTATCCTGTCGCCTTCCTCTATCATTTTGTAATCTTCGACGGCGCGGCGCGCTTTCGACAAGAGTTTTTGCAGTTCCATACCTCTGCTCCGATTGACACGAGTAATTATTTTTGTTATACTTTAATATATTTAGAAAAAAAAGGCAAACGTTTTGAAGAGTAAAATAAAATTTTTCTCTTTCTGCGTCAAAAAGGTTTTAAAATGGCTCTGTGGCTCGGAAACGCTTTACTCGGAATATTCGGAAATAAATATATCGCGACGCTTTTCGTCTCTATGTTTCCGCTTATAGAACTAAAAGGAGCGATACCGATCGGAAAAGGATTATTCGGTCTCGGTCTTTTAAGCACCGCGGGACTTTCGTACCTCGGCTCGACGGCGGCGGGCGTTCTCGTGTTTTTCCTGTTAAAGCCCGTTTTCGCCCTGCTCAAAAAAATAAGGGGCGTCGAGAGGCTGATACTCAAAACCGAAGCCCTTTTCAACCGCAAAGCGGATAATATAGCGAAAAAGACGGACGGAAAGGCCGAAGACAAAGCGGCTATAATAAAATTTTTCGGACTTCTCGTATTCGTCGCCGTTCCTTTTCCCGTTACGGGAGTATGGACGGGCGCGGCGATAGCGGTGTTTTTAAATATGAAATTCTATCACGCTCTGCCCGCTCTCGCCCTCGGAAATCTTGTCGCGGGCGCGATAATAACGCTTTTGACTTTCCTCTTCGAGCCGTACGTCGATATAATAATTTACACGCTTTTCGCGATAGTTATAATTATGCTCGTTATCACGATAATAAAGATAGTTCGTTCGAAACCGGACGACGGAGAAAAATAAAATGAAGGAAATCTACAATTCGGCGGCGCGGAAACTGAAAAGAGTTTCCTTTCTCGCGTCCGCGGTCGATGCAAAAAACGCCGAGATCGCCGCGAACAGAGAAAAGATAGCGGTTTTGCGTAAGAAAAACGGGCGGGAAAACCGCGCTGAAAACGACGTGAAGATATACAATCTCAACGCCCTCGTTTCGGACGCGGAAAAGTCGGTAAGAGCCGCGAAAGCGGAAATAAAGACCTTGCGTGAACGCGCGACGGAAGAACTTATAACCGCTTATCCTCTCGCGAAAACGGACGAACACAGAAATAAAGTCCGCCTCGCCGTCTCTTACGCTACCGAAAACGCGTATTCCGTATGCGGCGCGGAAGATGTCGGCGGCGTGTTCGGCGAAACGGAAATTATCGGCGTCACGACGACTTCCGACAGAAAACTTCGGGGGAAAATCGCCGAAGAAAAGCGCGCGGGACTGAAAGACAAGGACGGAAACGTTACGACGAAACCGCGCGTCGTCGCGTACTTTTACACCAAAAAAGAGCCGGAAGGTATTTACCGCGACGCGGACGACAAGATAAAGCCCGTTCTTAAAAAACAGACGAAAAACGGCTTTTTCAATTATCTTAAAGAGGCTTACGGCAACAAAAACACGCTTTTCACTCTGTTTTTCGCAGCAATTTATTGCGTTTTCGCGGTCTGGTCGGCGATAGGCGGTTTCGGCGAAAGAGTATTTCTGTCAGCGCAAAAGACCTTGCCCGCGGCGGTTTTCGTCGGCGCGGCGGTATATCTCTCGGTATCTCTTTTTTCGGACGTAAAAGGCGGTTATTCGGATAACTTCGCGCTTTTATGCGTTATGGTTTCCGCCGTCGGTTTCGGCTGTTTGCCCGCGTACTCGGACAAGTTCCGCGCGGCGATATTTCCCGCCGCGGCGTTCGTACTCGGTATCGCCTATCCGTTTATCCGCGCGAAAATAAACGAAAAACAGGACTTCCCGTCCTTAAATACGCCTTATTCTTCTCTTTTCGCCCTGTTCGGCGGTATAATAACGGGATTTGCGGTCAATATTTCAAGATCGGCGGGGCTTTCGTTCTTCTTGCCGTTATTTATACTCACCGCCGCGATCTGTCTGTTCGCGGCAGTTATGGCGTTCGCGGGGAAAAAGACGGGATTTTGTATGAAAATACTGCTCTCGGGATCGGCTGAATTTGCCGTTTTAACGGTTTCACCGACCGAAAGATACGTCACCGTCGCGGCGTTCTGCGCGCTCGCCGTATGCGCGGCGGTTATAATAATATATGAGATCCGTAAAATAAATATAAAGCGGATAAACGGGAATAAAGATCGGACTTAACACGATTGACGGAGCGAAAAACCGAAAAAGCGCCGCCTCGTCAGGACGAAAGTCCTGACGAGGCGGCGCGCCTTTTTTCTCTTTTTTAAACCATTTTCGGCTCTTCTTCGGGAACGACAATGCCTTTTTGCTTGTTCCTGTAATCCTCTATCGCGGCTTTGATCGCCTCTTCCGCAAGCACCGAACAGTGCAGTTTCTGCGGGGGCAGACCTTCAAGTTTTTCGACGACCGCTCTGTTCGTAACTTTCAAAGCCTCGTCCAAAGTCATACCTATAACCATCTGCGTGGCGGTCGAACTCGTGGCGATAGCCGCGGCGCAACCGAAAGTTTTGAATTTGGCGTCGGTTATGACGTCTTTTTCTTTATCCACTTTTATCGTTATCTGCATTATGTCGCCGCAAGTAGCGTTGCCGACTTTTCCGAGCCCGTCGTAATTTTCCACTTCTCCGACGTTCTGCGGATTTCTGAATGCTTCCAAAACTTTATCGTTATACATTTTTTATCTCTCCGTTTATAAATTATAAATAATGATTATGAAAATTTTTCGCTTTTTCGAGTGAGGTTTTTAAGGTTTAGAAACGAGCACCCTTCCACCGCAAGCGGTCCCCCTTCCCTAAAGCCGCTTTAATGCGGCGTTATGGACGGTAAGCGAAAATCGACAGTAAACGCAGCCCATTTTAACGGTCAGAAGCGAGCAAGACAAGGCTCGCGAGAAAATAAGGTTTCGATAGACCTTTTTGGTCATCGAAGGCTTGTTTTCGAGCAAGAAACGCAGTATTGCGACGCTTATCACCGTTAAAACGA
>CADBSX010000116.1 GCA_902797515.1 uncultured Eubacteriales bacterium
CGGATAACGGGATTTACCGCGGGCAGACCTTCGGTCTGCCCCTGCATATTGCTTTGTCCGCCAAACACCAAGACGTCCATACTTTATCCTAATTTTTCCCTCAAAAAAGTCACCGCTTTCCTTATATCGCCGACGGGATCGTCGCCGCATTCCCTCTCTATCGTCAAAAATCCGTCGTAGCCTATATCTCTTAAAGCCTTTATATAATTATCCCAATCCACTCCGCCCTCGCCGAGCGGCACTTCTTTGAATCCCTCGCAGGCGTTGAGAGCCTCCACGCCTCCGACCGCAAACGCGTGATATATTTCCGTCGGATCTTGGTTTTTATCCAGCATTATCCCGTCTTTGGCGTGAGTGTGAACTATATAATCTTTAAGAAGATACACCGCCTCCACGGCGTCCTGTCCGGTGACCATAGTGAAATTCGCCGGATCTAAATTTACTCCTACGCCACCTTTCGTGTCCTTTAAAAACGCGAGCAACGTTTTCGCCTTTTCGGGCCCCGTTTCTATCGCGAGCGTTATTCCCCTCTCTTTCGCGTATAAGCCGCACTCCGTCAACGCTTTCAGCATTATCCCGTATCTCGGCTCTTCTTTGTCCGCGGGAATCACGCCTATATGCGTGGTCACCGCCCTCGCGCCGAATTCCGCCGCGAGGTCTATTATCCGTTTGGTCTTTTCCACGCGTTCCGCGTTGTCTTTCTCTATTTCAAAACCGTATCCGCCCATATCCCCGCAAAGCGCGGACACCGCGAGCCCTTTTTCATTTAACAGTCTTTTATAATTCGCCTTTTCGCTTTCGGATAAAGCGGGCGAAAATTCGCCCGTCGTCGCGTATATCTGTACGCCGTCTATCCCGAGTTCCGCGGCGAGTTCTATCCCTTCCGCGTGGCTCTTTTTAAAACAATCGGTTATAACGCCGATCTTCACTATTTCATCCCCCCTTGCTTATATATTTCCATTATAAGAGCGTGCGTTTTGAGCGCCTCTTTTCCGCTTATTTCCAACTCCTCTTCGCCGAGGCACGCTTTATAGAACTGCTCTATCTGCCTCGCGTGCTGAAATCCCCAATAATCCTTTTGTCCTTCGTATCCTACCGCCTCTCCGTCCTGATGCGCCTCTTCTTTCATTCCGTCGTTATATTCTATATACGCGTCGTCGTATCCGAATACGACTTTGCCTTTTTCGCATAAAAGACGTATTTCGATAGGCTCGTCGCATCCGTAATTGTTCATACAGTAAAAACCGTATCTCACGCCGTTTTTATACGTGATAAGCCCTTCCGCGCTGTCCTCTACCTTTACGATCCCGTGCCCTCTGTTCGCCATAGAACAGGATACGCTCGCGACTTCGTCGCCGACTATCCAGTTCACGAGGTCTATCGAGTGTATCGCCTGATCTATTACTACTCCGCCGCCCTCTTTGTCCCAAGTGCCTTTCCAATCGCTTTCCTTATAGTATTCGTCGGGCCTCGACCACGTGAGAGTCGAGCGCGCGGATATTATTTTTCCGAGCCTTCCGCTTTCCACCGCGCTTTTCACGAGTTTCGCGGAATTGTTATAACGGCACTGAAAAATTACGCCGTACAACACGCCTTTTTCTTCTGCCGTCCTCACCGCGCGTTCCGCTTTTTCGTAGTCGATATCCATCGGCTTTTCGCAAAGCGCGTTCACGCCCCTTTCAAAAGCGTATTCCGCCACCGCCGTATGCAGATAGTGCGGCAGACATATATGCACCGCGTCGAGGTCTTCCCTCTCGAACATTTCCCTGTAATCCGTATAGGCTCTCGCTCCGTATTTTTCCGCCGCCGCGTTCGCCCTGTCCGCCTTTATATCGCAGCAGGCGACGAGTTCCGCCGCCTCCGACGCGATAATCGCGCCGAAGTGCATAACCGATATGCGACCGCAGCCGATTACGGCTACTTTAAGTTTCTTCATTTCAGTCCTTTATTTCAGTTCTATCCACTCGCCGTTTTCGTTTTTGGATTTAATAACCGCCTCGCGCAGAGCCATTACGGCGAGCGTTTGCGTTTCGTCGAAATCGACCTGTCCGTTTTCAAAGAAGGCAAGTATGTTTTTTATAAGGTTTTTGA
>CADBSX010000117.1 GCA_902797515.1 uncultured Eubacteriales bacterium
CAGAAGTCCGTCGACGTTTACGGGAACGAGACATCCGTACGGGATAGTGTATCCCCTGTTTTGAGTGAAATTTTTCTGACAGCCCGTCTCGTCGAGTCCCGCGCCCGTCATATTATGCACGTCAAAATTGAAATGCGCGCCGTACACCACGTAATCGTCGAAAATTTTCGCTTCGAGTATGTCCTGTTCCGTCAGGATTTTCATCCCCTTGAAGTGCCTCGTTTCGCGTATGCCGATAAGAGACGCGCTACCTATCTCGTAACAGTTTTCGTATCCCGGGACGTATTCACGAAGAAAACGCACTATGTGCGGTATCTGTTTTCTGCAGACAAATTCCGCTTTGGTAAGGTCTTGCGCTTTCGTGCCGTCAATATCCGTCGCGTTAGTCATATTGCACGTCACTATGCCGTCTATCGTCGATCTGTATAAAAGCACGTGTCCCGCAGGATAAGGCAGTATTTTTTTCGCAAGCGATTGAAGTTCGCCCTTTTCCGTCGGGACGAGAGTCTCGAAAGAGCCTGGAAAGACCGCCTTTTTCATATCTACGCCGCCGACTTTGAACATAAGAGTCGCCGGTTGCATTTTTCCGTCCGTTTCGCGCCCTTTTACGTAAGGCACGCCGCTTTTATACGCCGCGTCGCCGTCGCCGCTCGCGTCTATCACGACTTTGGAAGTATATGCGGTAAGCCCGTCTTTATTACAGCATATAACGCCTTTTACGGTGTCGTTTTCCTTTATAACGTCGAACACCGTAGTGTATAAAAGACAATCAACGCCCGCCTCTTCCGCCATATTTATATAGGTCAGAGCGAGAAGATCGGGATCTATATAGATATTGTCCTTTTCCTTCCCGTAAAGTTCGTTCGAGCGGGCGAGTATCTCTTTATACGTCCTGTTTCCGACCGTGCCCGTCCAGTGGCTCATATATCCCGACGTCGCTATTCCGCCGAGTTTCCCCGTACTCTCTATCAAGAGCGTTTTTACTCCGTTTCTTCCCGCGTTTACCGCCGCCGCGATCCCCGCAGGTCCGCTGCCGACCACTATAACGTCGTAGTCTTTCACCGTCTTTATTTCAGCCGAATATTTCATTTTTCCGCCCGTCCTTTTTTCGTTTGACTTTATCCGCATATCGGATTATACTTATTATAGCGCAAAAAAATAATAGTCGGTTAGCGTTTTTGTGCGCTGAAAATATAAAAACGTGCAATCCGAATTAAAAAATGAACGATATCGAAGCAATAAAAAATTATATAATATACTTAAAAAAATGCGGTTTATCCGTAACTTTGCACTCGCACGATTCGGATATATTGCTCAAAACGGATCTTCTTGCGTTCAACATACACGACAACCCCTATTGCATCTACGTGAAGAATTGCCCCGCGGCGCAGGACCACTGCGTGGAAAAGCAGGGGAAAATAGTCGAGAAATGTAAAGGCGGTCCGTTTACGGGAGTTTGCTACGCGGGCGTTAAAGAATTCGTCTATCCGGTTACTTTCGACGGACAGGTCGCGGGATTTATCTGCGTCAGCGGCTATTCGTGCGAAAACGGCGAAGAATATATTTCAAAAGTTTCCGAAAAATACGATCTTCCGAAGGACGGACTTAAAAGAACGTACGGCTCGCTTAAAAGCAAGATGCCCGAAAGGTCTTTCGTCGATACTCTCGTATATCCCCTTTGCAGTATGCTTGAACTCGCGTATCTTAAAGACGAGTACAATTCGGGGAGGGATCCCGCTTTTATCCGCCGCGTGGTGTCGTATATAAAGAAAAATTACACTCGCGACATTACTTCCGAGACGCTTTGCGGAGAATTCGAGTGCAGCAGATCGCATTTGAGCCACGTATTCAACGCGTATATGAAAACTTCCATACGCTCGTATCTCAACGCGCTGCGCGTCGAGGCGGCGAAAATACTGCTCGCGGGAACGAAACTCGAAATTTCCGAAGTCGCTCTTTCCGTCGGCTTTTCCGAGCCGTATTATTTCACCGCCGTTTTTAAAAAGACTACGGGATCGAGCCCGTCCGCGTACAGGCGCGCGGAACAGAAAAAATAAACGGGGAATTTATTGAAATCCTTAAAGGAATATGGTATAATTTAACTATGGAACAGACTACGTTTTTTATGAAAGAAGGCGATCTTCCTCTCGCCGCAAGACTGCGTCCGAGGAATCTCGACGAATACGTCGGTCAGACGCACCTTTTAGGCAGGGGCAAAGTTCTTCGCAACCTTATCGAGAGCGATAAAATAGGCTCTATGATATTCTGGGGCCCCCCGGGAGTCGGAAAGACCACGCTCGCGCGGATAATCGCCAACCGCACCAAAGCCGAGTTTATCGACTTTTCAGCCGTAACGAGCGGTATAAAAGAGATAAAACAGGTGATGGAACAGGCGGAAAAGGGCAGACGGTTCGGCACGCGGACGATACTTTTCGTGGACGAAATACACCGTTTCAACAAAGCCCAGCAGGACGCTTTTCTGCCTTTCGTCGAAAAGGGCAGTATAATACTTATCGGCGCGACTACCGAAAATCCGTCTTTCGAGGTGAACGGGGCGTTGCTTTCGCGGTGTAAAGTATTCGTATTACAGCAACTTTCGGCGGACGACCTCAAAACTCTTCTTGCGCGCGCGGTTAAAGACGAACGTGGTTTCGGCGGACTCAACGTCGAAATTTCCGACGAGTGTCTGGAAATGATCGCGAATTTCGCCAACGGCGACGCGAGGAGCGCGCTTTCCACTCTCGAAATGGCGGTTTTGAACGGCGTCACCGAGGACGGGAAAACACTCGTCACGAAAGAAACGATAGAGCAATGTACGTCCAAAAAATCGCTTCTCTACGACAAGGGCGGCGAAGAGCATTACAATATCATATCCGCGCTGCATAAGTCTATGCGCAATTCCGATCCCGACGCCGCCGTCTATTGGCTCGCGAGGATGCTCGAAGCGGGCGAAGATCCGCTTTATATAGCGAGGAGAGTGACAAGGTTTGCGAGCGAGGATATAGGGCTCGCCGATCCTCGGGCGATAGAAATAGCGGTGGCGGCGTATCAGGCGTGCCATTTTATAGGCATGCCCGAATGCTCGGTGCATCTTACCGAGGCTGTCGTGTATATGTCGCTCGCGCCCAAGTCCAACGCGATGGACGTGGCGTATATGCGTGCGAAGAGCGACGCGCTGAATACTCTTGCCGAGCCCGTGCCGCTTATCATAAGGAACGCGCCGACGAAACTTATGAAGGAACTCGATTACGGCAAAGGCTATAAATACGCGCACGACTTCGATGAAAAAATGACCGATATGCAGTGTCTGCCCGACGCTTTGGAAGGGCGTGAATATTACACGCCGACGGAAGAGGGGACGGAGGCGAAA
>CADBSX010000118.1 GCA_902797515.1 uncultured Eubacteriales bacterium
TCGGCACAAGCGCCGCCGCTCGTTCAAAAAGAAGATATAACGGTCGTGTTGTAAAAATAACCGCCGCGGGGGACGCAAAATTGCGTCCCCCGCGGCTTGTTTTTTTCAAAAACTTTTTCCCCGACGGTCAGCCCGTCGGCGGTCTTTTTATTTGTTTTCTATTCCTAAATCGGAAAGGTGGAATTTTATTTTGCGCTTTTTAAGCACTCTCTGCACTTTTTTCGGATCGACGTTCGGGAAATCCCGCGATTCCGCCGCGAGTATGCCCGCCGCCTCGCCCGTCACGGCGCAGACGGGGATAACTCTCGTTATATCCCACATATCGTCGTCCGAAACCGAAATACACCTGCCCGCGCAGCAGAGATTTTTCAGTTCCGCGCAGTAAAGCGTTTCGAGCGGTAATTCGTAGGCGGGACCTCTTTCGAGCCAACTTCCGAACGCCCCGACGCTCGACGGAACGTATTTTTTGTCGTCCGACTTCTTCATTTCGGAAACGCCCTTTATTCTTCTCGTCATACGAAGTTGCGGTATGGTCGGAACGGTCGCGACGGAGTGATAGGGCGAAACTTCGCCTTTTCTGAAAAAGTCTTCGAGTATGGCGGCGTGCGACTTTACGACTTCCGCCGAGTTTTCTTCGCCGTCAAGGCCGGATATGCCTTCCGCTCCGCCGTCTTTATAGACGTAATCGCTGCTGCCGAGCATTTTCAGACGGTACTGCCCGCCCGAAACCTCGTAATACCACGACGCGTCGGCGTTCTTATGCTCTGCAAGAGCGGTCGGCGCGCCCGCGAGCGAAAAGACGGTCGCGTCGCCCGTACAGTCGATAAACGCGTCCGCCGAAACCTCGTAAGCGTCGGTTTTCGTCACGAGCGAGACCGAAACGATCTTATTCCCTACTCTGTTCTTCTTCACGTCGAAAAGCGTCGCGCCGTATAAAATATCCACGCCGTTTTCTTTGAGAAGTTTTTCCGCGAGAATAGCGAACACGTTAGGATTGAAACGCGTTGAATATCTGTTTTTCCTGCGCATCTCGACAGTCGATTTCGGATCGAACCACGCGTAAGGATAATCCGCGTCCGCGCCTCGGCTCACGGAAAGCCTCAACAATTCTTCGGCTATGCCGTAGGAAAGTTGACGCCCCTCGCCGTCGCAAAGCGGAAGATATATCGTCACTATCCCGCTTGTCGCGAGCCCGCCGACAATATACGAACTTTCGACGAGTAATACTTTTTTGTCCTGTCTTGCCGCGGACAAAGCCGCCGCTATCCCCGCTATGCCGCCGCCGACGACCGCGACGTCGTATTTTCTTGCCTTTTTTTCGTGCATAATTATCACCGCCTTAACGGAAAACGACGTGTTTTCGCAATTTTTCCGTTCGGTATAATTATACATTATAAAAGTTGTAAAGTCAACGGATTGACCGCCGCGATAAAAACCGTTCTTTAATTCCCGCTTTCTTCCGCGGTATTATCTGTTCATAGAGATCTCTCCGCTCGCTTTGCTCGGATTGCCGTTTCCCGCAAGCGGGGCCCCTGTCCAAAATATTTTGCTCATGCAAAACATTGACATAAGCAGGACAAGCGGCAGGTTTCAGGATGACAATGATAAATAAAGCAGAATTTCACCGCTCTTTTGTCGAGATCCTTCCAAAGTCCGTCAGGCGGGCGCGTGATTGCCGTTTCCACTGTGTGGAGCCTCGGCAAGAATATTCGCCTGCGGCGAACATTGACAGGATGACAATAATAAATAAAGCAGGATTTCAACGCCCGAAGGGCGATCTTACGCCCCTTCGAGCAGCATTTTGTCGGCGATAAGAGCGATAAATTCCCCGTTCGTCGGCTTTTCGCCCGCCAGATACGTCTGAACGCCGAATAAGTCGTTTATATTGTTTATCCTGCCCCTCGCCCACGCGACTTCTATCGCGTGCCTTATGGCGCGTTCCACTTTGCTCGGCGAAGTCGAATATTTTTCGCCTATCATAGGATAGAGTTTCTTCGTTATATTGTTTATTACTTCCGGACTTTCGACCGCGAGTTTTATTCCTTCTCTCAAATACGAATAGCCCTTTATGTGCGGCGGTATGCCGACTGATATGAATATTTTGCTTATTTTCTCGTCGAGGCTCGGACCTTTTCTGCCCGCGCTTTCCGTTATCTTGTTCGCGCCCGACAAAAAGAGGTCAGACACTCTCTTTACCAGCGTTTCGGGCGGGCAAGGTTTAGCGACGTAGAAGTCCGCGCCTTTCGCTATGCACGCCTCTATCACTTCTTCGCTCGAAAGCGAACTGAAAACGGTCGTTTTGACCGTGAGCCCCATAGACTTTATTTTATCGAGAAAGCCGAGACCGTCGAGGTTTTGCATAATTACGTCGAATACGCAGAATTCAGCCCTCGTCGATGCGAGAAGGCGTATTCCCTCTTCCCCGTCGTCGCTCTTTCCCAAAACGGTGAATTTTCCCGTTCTTTCAAATTCTTCCGCAAGTTCTTCCGCTCTTTTAAGGTTATCTTGAAGTATGATCATTCCGTGTTTGTCCATATCGGTTCTCCTTAAAAAATTCTACGACTATTATAGCACGCAAAAGCCGAAAAGCGTTGCGTTTCGCGGCGGCATATTTTATCGTAAAAAGTTTTATTTTGTCGAATTTCGGAGAAAAAAGGGGGAATTGCGGAAAAAGGAAAAAAATAAGCGTAGAATTTGCCCGTTTATAGCGGGTTTTGCTGTAAAATGCGCATATTTGAAATATGGAAAAAAGAAAAGAAATAAAAAAGATCGCCGAGAAGTTGTACGCTTCCGAACCATCGGAAGTCGGCGACCTTCTCGGCGAAATATTCAGATTTTTCAGATAATTTTTATATTCTGAATTTGAGAACTCTTACCGAATAACTCTTTCCGTACGGGAAGGGAAGAACGGTAATTTTACCGTCTTTTTCTTCCGCCTTTTCGCCGCCGTCGAGCCATACGCAGTCCTTTATATCCGCGTATATCTTCACCGCCGCGGCGGCGCCTTTCCGCTGAACGTTCGGATCCGCGCTCATCGGCACGCCCTTTATCACCGCATAATAACTCTCGCCGTCGGACAATATATCCGCTCCGTCCGCCTTTATCCCGCAAGGCTTCGCGCGGTAAATAAAGTTATCGTTCGCCCTTATCCACTTTCCTATTTCGCAAAGCAAGCCCCTGTCCGCGTCGTTCACGCTCCCGTCGCCTTTTATTCCCGTGTTGAGAAGGAAATTACAGCCGAATTTTCTGCAATCGACAAGATTTTCGAGCAATTCTTTCACGGATTTATAATTGCAATCTTCTTCCGCATATCCCCAATGGTCGTTTAAAACCTGACACATCTCCCCGGCTATCGGCTTGTCGTTACGCGCGACGAACGCGGGCTTGCCCCTCTCGAAAGTCGCTCCGTCTATCTCTTTATGCCCGACTTTTCCGAGCGCGGACAATCCCGAATTGTTTATTATCATCGCCTCCGGCTGATACTTCCTGATCGTTCCGTAAAGCCTGTCCTCTTGCCAATCGTCGTCAGGCTTATCCCACATACCGTCGAACCA
>CADBSX010000119.1 GCA_902797515.1 uncultured Eubacteriales bacterium
AACTGCATTCATTGGCTCACGGGAACGAATCCCGCGAGCGCGACGTACAAAATATGGAAAGACACGGGCGCGCTCGGCGATACGGACGTGATTCAGCCCGAAAAACTCTATTCGTGCAAGGTCGGCGGGCAGGAACTTTCTCTTTCCGAAAATATTGACGAACTCGAAAAGGATATGATTTCCGCGTCTTACGCCGACAGAAAGGAAACGGCGAAATTCATCAGGGCGATAAAATTCGTTCAGGGATTTTTCGGTATCGCCGGAGAGGATAACGACCAAAAAATACCTTTTCTCGACGCGGTCGTCGCGGCGAAAGATATATGGGGCTATCATAACCTTTCGACGGGCGAACTTGCGGAAAGGTTTAAAAGTCCGCTTTTAAAGAGATTTATAAGATGCCTTCTCGGCGACGACTACTCCGCGGCGGCTCTGCTCGTCGTGTTCGCGACTTTCTGCGGGAAAAACGGCGGACTGCCGAAAGGCGGCTCGAAAGCGATGGCAAAGCGTATGTCGGACAAATTCGTCTCTTCGGGCGGGGAACTGATACTCGGAAAAAGCGTTGAAAAAATGAAAACCGTCGGAAGAAACGCGGTAGGAATTCTTCTTTCCGACGGCTCGGAAATTACGGCGGACTACTTTATCTCGGCGACCGATCCTACGGCGTTTTTCGGAAAGATATTAAAGGCGGAAATGCCGCCGAAACTCAAACGGCAGTATAAAGACAAGAGGTATATGCGCGTGTCGAGCGTCCACTGCGCCTTTTCCTGCGACCTTTTAAAACTGCCGTTCACGGGCGACGTTATTCTGGATATTTCGGGCGACAATTACGACCTTTTCGGAGGCGACAACCTTATTTTGAGGGAATTTTCGCACGAAAAGAATTTCGCGCCCGAGGGAAAGAACGTCTTGCAGGCGTTCGTCTTTACCGACGAGAGGGATTCTTTAAGGCTCGTGGAGTGCGGCTCTCATGCGAAGGAATACGCGGCGTTAAAGAGAAAGACAGCCGAAAAAATAAAGGGCGTGATAGAGAGGGAATATCCCGAATTAAAGGACAATATCCGCCTTCTTGACGTGTGGACGCCCGCGACGTACAACAGATATTTCGGCTCGGAGACGGGCTCGTATATGTCGTTTACCGTGCCGCCTAAGATCATCCCTTTCAAAGCGGGCGGAAAACTCAAAGAATTCGACAACGTGTGGCTCGCGTCGCAGTGGCTTTGCCCCGCGGGCGGACTTCCGAGCGCGGCGGAATCGGGAAAGAGAACGGCGGAAGAGATAACCGCGGCGGAAAAAAGAAAAACGAGGGCGTTTCCCTTATTTTTTACAAGAAAAATCAAGACGCAATAAGCATATAACGATTGACATAATTTCCAAACGGTGTTAAAATTAAAATAGGTCGGTTTTTATATACTATGGAAATTATATCTTACGTTTTATCCGCGATCGTCGCTTACCTTTTAGGTTCGGTAAGCGTGTCGGTGATCGTTTCTAAAACCATATACAGGAGCGACGTGCGAAAGCACGGCAGCGGGAACGCGGGCGCGACGAACGTGGCTCGCGTATTCGGCGTGCTCGGCGGCGTAATAGTGCTTTTGGGCGACTTTTTGAAAGCGGTAGTCTCTTTATGTCTTGCTAAATTCGTATTCACGCTTATAAGCCCCGCGGCTTTCCCCGATCTGTGCGTTATGCTCGCGGGGATATTCTGCGTTACAGGCCACGCGTATCCCGTATTTTTCAAGTTCAAAGGCGGCAAGGGCGTGACCGTCGGAGCGGCGATAGCCCTTTTCGCCGATTACAGGGCGGTCCTCGCGGGACTTGCGGTATTCGTCGCGGTATTCGCGATCTCCCGCATAGTTTCGCTCTCTTCGGTTTCCGCCGCGATAACGATAGTCGCCGCGGGAATAATTCTGTTTGTTCTCGTCGGAACCTTTTCGGTATATATGCTCGTTCTCTGCGCGTTTACGGGCTTATTCGTGATATTCCTGCACCGTTCCAACATAAAGAGACTTATAAAGGGCGAAGAGAAAAAGTTTTCGTTCGCGAAAAAGAAAAAAGAAAAAACTGAAAATTCCGATGAAAAATCGGAAGAAAACGGGGAAAACATATGAACGTATCGGTATTCGGTTGCGGCAGATGGGGCTCGTTTATAACGTGGTATCTGTCGGGCAACGGCTGTAAAGTCACCGAGTGGGGAAGAAAGGGCAGTAAAAGTCTTGCGGTACTGAAAGAAAACGGCGGGAACGAATACGTGGAATTAAGAAAGGGCGTAACGCTGACCGACGACCTCGGCGCGGCGGTAAAATTTGCGGATATCGCCGTCGTTTCGATAAAATCGCAGGCTTTAAGGGAATTCGCGAAAAGCGCGAAAATTTTCGGTTTGGATAAAATTCCCGTAGTACTCTGTATGAAAGGCATCGAAGAGGACACGGGAAAGCGGCTCACCGAAGTCATGATCGAAGAGGGATACGACAAGGACAGGCTCGCGGTCTGGATAGGTCCCGGGCATATTCAGGAATTTACCGCGGGAAAGCCGAATTGTATGGTGATAGACGGCTATAACAAAGAACTCGTCAGAAGCCTCGCGGACTCGCTTAGAAGTAACCTTATAAGATTTTATTACGGCGACGACGTTATAGGCAGCGAAGTCGGCGCGGCGGCGAAAAACGTTATGGGCATCGCCGCGGGCATACTCGACGGCGGCGGTTTTAAAACTCTCAAAGGTCCTCTTATGGCGCGGGGCGCGAGGGAAGTTGCGAGACTTATAAAGGCGATGGGCGGGAACGAACTCTCGGCTTACGGTCTTTGCCACCTCGGAGACTACGAGACGACGCTTTTCTCGGAGTTTTCGAATAACAGAAGATACGGCGAGGAATTATATCTCGGAAAGAAGTTCACGAAACTCGCGGAAGGCGTTTCCACGGCGAAGGCGATGAAACTGCTCGGCGAGAGATACGGCGTCGATCTTCCTATTACGCTCGCCGTTTACAGGATAATCTACGAAAACGCGGAGCCGCTCGGCGAACTTCTCGCGCTGTTTTCGCGTTCCGCGAAAACGGAGTTTTCGGAATAAAAAGAGTAAAAAACGGCGGCGTTTCGCTTTATGGCGAAACGCCGCCTTGTTTTATAAACTTAAATATTTCCGTCGCCTCATGCGAGGCGGTAAAATCCGCCCTGCGGGCGAGTGAAAAATAATTTTGTCATCCTGAGAGCCGCCCGCCTGACGGACGTCCGAAGGATCTTGTTTTGAATATCGGTTATTCTCTTCCGTCGATTTTGTAAGTCGGAACGAGTTGTTTCACGAGTTCCTTCATTTTAGGCGTTTCTTCGTATGCGGCGGTGTATAATCCTTCCATCGTTTTCCAGAAATTTTCCTCGTCGAATTTTATCGGCTGTGCGATATTTATAAGTCCGTTCGGCGTTTTCTGCATACCCTCTTCGTCCATCAGCCTCTCTTCGTAGAGTTTTTCGCCCGGGCGAAGTCCCGTGACGACTATATCTATATCGACGTTAGGTTCGAGTCCGGAAAGTTTTATAAGGTTATAGGCGAGGTCGTAAATTTTGACGGGCTCGCCCATATCGAGGACGAAAATCTGACCGCCTTTCGCGTACGCGCCCGCCTGCAAGACGAGAGAAACCGCCTCGGGAATAGTCATAAAGTATCTTATAATATCCTTATGCGTTATGGTGACGGGGCCGCCTTCCGCAATTTCCTTTTTGAAAAGGGGAATAACGGAGCCGTTCGAGCCGAGAACGTTTCCGAAACGCACCGCGACGAATTTGGTATTGCTGTGCCGTCCGAACGCCTGAATAATCATTTCGCAGATACGTTTTGTCGCGCCCATAACGTTAGTCGGATTGACCGCCTTGTCGGTGGATATCTGCACGAACGTTTCAACGCCGTACATATCCGCGTATTTTGCGACGTTGAAAGTGCCGAACACGTTGTTTTTCACCGCCTCGTTAGGGCTTGTTTCCATTAGAGGAACGTGTTTATGCGCGGCGGCGTGGAAAACTATATTCGGGCGGTATTTCTCGAATACGTCCTTTATTTTTCCCGCGTCGCGGATGCTCGCGATAAGCGTCACCAGATGTAAACTCGTATATCTACGCTTTAATTCCTGTTCTATATCGTAAGCGTTGTTTTCGTAAATATCGAGTATGATAAGAGTTTCGGGATTGTGCGACGCGATCTGACGGCAGAGTTCGCTGCCGATAGAACCGCCGCCGCCCGTCACGAGCACGGTTTTTCCCTCGATATATCCCATTATCTCGTTCATATCGACCGTCACCTGATCTCTGCCGAGAAGGTCCTGAATATCCACGTCGCGCATTTTTGAAA
>CADBSX010000120.1 GCA_902797515.1 uncultured Eubacteriales bacterium
CGGCCGTCGCGGACGGGGATTTGAGAAAAGTTCCCGCCGTGATAAAACTCGCGAAAAGAACGCGTATTATCTCAAAGCAAAATCGGACCATACGGTTTATCGGCGGAATAGTCGCTTTCTCTCTTGCCGCGGCGATGAAGATCGCTTTCGGATACGAACTCTTATGGCTGTCGGCGATAGTTCTCGCCCTTTCCGACGTCGCGGCGTTCTTCAATTCGGCGAGAAATATCACCGAAACCGTTTGATTTTCAGATAAAATTCACTCCGAGAGGTCTTGCATCCCGTAAAGACCTCTCGTTTTTTCTTTTATAAAACGCGCGCAGCGTATCGCGCCGTCCGCGAATATATCTCTCGATAGCGCCTCGTGCGTTATGGTTATTTTTTCGTTTTTTCCGAGAAATAAAACGGTGTGTTCTCCGAAAACCGAACCGCCTCTGACGGACAGGATCCCGCTTTCGGAAATGCCGAGATCGGCGGCAATCGTTTTCGCCGTTCCCGACGGCGCGTCTTTTTTGTCTTTATGGTGTATTTCCGTTATAAACGCGTCGAAATCTTTAAGATATTTTTCGGAAAGCATACAGACTTTTCGCATATAAAATATTCCGAGGGAAGTGTTGGACGTATAAAACACAGCGGTTTTTTCCGCCGCGTCTTTAAGAGTTTTTTCCGTTTTCCCGTCTAATCCCGTAGTGCATATCACGAGTTTTACGCCTGTTTCCGCCGCGTATTTCGCGAGATTTCCTACGCACGACGGCACGGAAAAATCTATTATCACGTCCGCGAGTTCTTTTATCTCGTCCGTGCTTTTATATACGGGGCAGTCGAACTCGCCGCCCATCGTGTTTACGTCAACGCCGCATACGACGTTTATTCCTTCACGCCTCGCCGCAGCGTAAACCGCTTTTCCGGTCTTGCCGTTTATTCCGTTTATAATTATATTCAGCATATATATCTCCACGCTTTTAGTTTATATAAAACTTCCGAGATATATTCCGTTTTTTTCTCGTCCGGCGGAAAAAGAGGAAGTCGCAGTTCGTATCCTTTTTTCCCCGAAAGCCGAACGAAAGTTTTCAAAGGTATAGGATTTACGTCGCAAAAAAGAGCGGAAAACAGTTCCTGAAATTTTTTCTCATCGCTTTCGGAATATTTTTTAAAATTATAGTAAATATCGGAAAATTTTGCGGGAATTATGTTAGACGCAACCGACACGGAGCCGCTCGCTCCCGCGTTTAAAAAGTCGAAAACTTCGCCGTCCGAACCGCAGTAAACGGCAATTTTTCCGCGCAGTTTTACAAGAGTCGAAAGGTAGTGTTTTTTGTCGTCGTTCGCCTCTTTCAAACCTACGACGTTTTTTATTGCGGACAGTTTTTCCGCCGTTTCGGGCGCGATATTTACGCCCGTGCGTTTAGGAACGTTGTATAAAATAATCGGCAGATTTCCTTCTTTTGAAATCTTTTCGTAGTGCGCGATAAGTCCCCGTTCGTTGCATTTGTTATAATAGGGCGTGACTACGAGCGCGCCGTCCGCGCCCGCGCTTTTCGCGCTCTTTACGAGAGCGATCGCCTTTTCCGTACAGTTCGAGCCGCAACCGATTATAACGGGAATTCTTTTATTCACCGTTTCAACCGCAAATCCCGTTATTTCTTTCCGTTCTTTTTGCGTTACGGTCGGCGATTCGCCCGTCGTGCCGAGAAACACGAGGGCGGAAATTCCCGCGGCTATCTGATTTTCGACGAGTTCCGAAAATGCGTCGTAATCGATCTTTCCGTCGGTTATAGGAGTATATAGGGCTGTCGCCGTATTCAGAAATAAAGGTTCTTTCATAAGGTGTTCTGATCCTATTATTTATGAAAATTTTTTCATTTTTGGTTTTTCACCGAAAAATCGTTTGTAATTATCGCGATTATGGTTTATTATATATAATATAAATATTCGAAGAGAACAATAAGAGGTGCATAAATGGCTAAAAAGAAAGGTCTTATCGCGAGACTTATGGAAGGACCGGAAAGATCCGAAACTTACGCGAGATCGACTCTTCCTACTAACAGATGGGAACTCGGTTGGGATACTTTCAAAACCAATAAGGGAAAGATTTTCGGTTTAAATCTTCTGACGCTGCTGTTCGCCCTGCCGCTTATCGGCGTATTCGTTTTCAGGTATATAATGAAAGTCGTTTACACTGCGAGCCTGCCGTTCGGGCAGAATATGGGCATCGGCTATCCCGTCTATCCCGCGACCGCGGGGCTTTCGGCGGGATTGACGAGGGATATAAATCTTATAGTCGTTATAACTTTGCCCGTAGTTATCGCGATACTTGCGGTCGGGATCGCCGGCGGATTTTACGTGATGCGCAATATGATATGGGCGGAAGGCGTAATGGTCGGCTCGGACTTCTGGAAAGGCGTAAAACAAAATTATTGGATAGTGTTTTTCTCCCTTCTCGTCTATGCCGTCGTAATGTCTTTGTCGGTGCTTTCGATAAACAGCGTCGAGATTATTATCGCGGCGGGACGGGGAATAAAATGGCTGCTTATCGCGTCGGAGGTCATAACTTACGTTATCATGGCTCTCGTCACGCTTATGGTGATGTATATGATAACGCTCGGCATAACGTATAAATTGTCCTTTAAAAACCTGATAAGAAACGCGTTTATCCTTTCTATCGCTCTTTTGCCGACGAACGTATTTTTCTTCGCGTTTTCGATAATCTGGTTTATTTTCCTGTTTTTAGGCTTGAATATGCTTATGGTTATAGGCATTATCATCCTTCTCGTCTGGGGAGTGTCCCTCTTTATGCTCGTCTGGACGGACTATTCGCACTGGGTGTTCGATAAATTCATCAACGACAAAGTCCCCGGGGCGAAGAAGAATAAAGGTATTTACAAGCCCTCTAAAATTGAGACCGACGACGATATAGCAGTTATAGAGAAGTCGAAACTGACTTCGAGACCTATAAAACCGATAACCGATTACGACGTGGAACTTTACGAACTCCCGACGAGTTTCAGCAGGAAAGACCTTGAAAAACTCGAAGAGACGAAAGAGGCGATGCGCCGCGACAGCGACAAATACGCGGAAGAACATAAAGACGACTATATCGAGGCGGAAAAGAATATCGAGGCTCTTATGAACGAAGAGATCGCGGACGGCGGGGAAAACGGAAAAAATGAAGAAACCGACGAATAAGGCTTACGGCTTTCTGTCGGGATATTACGAGGATCTCGCGGCGGCGGACGGATACGCCGAGTGGGCGGAATACGTCGTAAAAGAGGTCGGAAAATACTCGACGGGGAAAGTCGGTTGCGACGCGGCGTGCGGCAGCGGTTATTTTACTCGCGCGCTTAAAAGGGCGGGATATTCGGTTTACGGCTCGGACGCAAGCGAAGAAATGCTTAAAGAGGCCGAAAAAAGGGCGATCTCGGAAGGTCTGTCGATAAATTTTTTAAGGCAGGACTTAAAGAATTTCAAGGCTTTCGGTAAACTCGATTTCGTAACGGTGATAAACGACGGAATGAATTATCTTCCCGACGACGCTTTTGCAAAATCGGTCGGAAAGATATA
>CADBSX010000121.1 GCA_902797515.1 uncultured Eubacteriales bacterium
AAAAATCCGCGAGCAGTCTTTCACAGCGACGGCGTTCAGGCGTTCGGGAAATTGAATACGAAATCGGGCTTTTCAGCCGATCTTTACAGTATAAGCGCGCATAAGATAGGCGGGATAAAGGGCGTAGGCGCGCTCGTCAAGAAAAAGGGCGTCGCCGTAAAGCCGCTGATTTTCGGCGGCGGACAGGAATTTACTCTTCGCAGCGGAACGGAAAATATCTACGGAATAAACGTCTTTTCCGAGGCTCTGAAAATAAATTCGGGCAAAATCGAGGAAAATTACGAGAAAGTCGCGAAAATAAAAAGGGATTTCGCTTTAAGACTGAACGCCGAAGATATGCGGATAATTTCGGGCGAAAACTCTTCGCCTTACGTCCTTTCCGTTTCGGCGGAAGGACTTCGCGGCGAGGTCATACAGCACATGATGGAAGATTTCGGCGTGATAATCGGCACGGGATCGGCGTGTTCTTCAAAGAGCCGCCACAGCAGAATACTGAAAGAGTGCGGATATTCGAACGGAACGCTCGACGGCGCGTTAAGAATAAGTTTCGCGGGAAATACCTCTTACGACGAAGCGATGTTTGCGGCGGATAAACTGAACCGTTGCGTCGCCGCGCTTAAAGGAGTAATGAAAAAATAATGGATAGAATAGTTATTATAAGAGTTTGCGAGATATTTTTAAAGGGCAAAAACAGATTTTATTTCGTCAATCTTTTGGAAGAACACATAAAAGAGGCGTTGAAAAAAGTAAAATGCGACGTAAAGAAGTTGCAGATGCGTTATCTTGTCGAAAACTTCGACGAAAGCGACTATGAAGAGATCGTTTCCGCGCTTCTGAAAGTGAGCGGAATACATACTTTAAGTCCCGCGTACGGCGTTAAAAGCGAGTATGAAAAAATACGCGATTGCGTTTTGAAGATATGCGAAGAAAAGACGGGAACTTTCAAAGTGGAAACGAACAGAGCGGACAAGTCTTTTCCGATTCACTCCGTCGAACTCTCTTCGACGCTCGGCGGCGATATTCTCGAAAAATACGGCGATAAACTGAAAGTTGACGTCAAAGAGCCGTCTTTCGTCGTAAAGGTCGATTTGCGGGAAAACGGCGAGGCGCTCGTCTATACGGACGTTATAAAGGGAATAGGCGGGATGCCCGTAGGCTCTTCGGGGAAAGGTTTTCTGATGCTTTCCGGCGGCATCGACAGTCCTGTCGCCGGATACCTTATGTGTAAGCGCGGTATGAAGATATCCGCCGTCCATTTCCACAGTTATCCATATACGGGCGAGGCGGCGAAAGAGAAGGTCGTCGCCCTCGGAAAGTTGCTTTCCGCGTATAATATCGGACTTACGTTATACGTCGTGAAATTTACGGAAATTCAGGAAAAAATACACGAAAAATGCGCGGAAGATCTTATGATAACCATGATGCGCAGATTTATGATGCGGATAACCGAAAAATTGGCATTGAGATACGGCGGTCAGGCGATAATTACGGGCGAAAGTTTAGGGCAGGTCGCAAGCCAGACGACGGAAAGCATAACTTCTTCCAACTCGGTCGTCAAAATGCCCGTGTTCAGACCGCTTATCGCTTTCGATAAACTCGAAACGATCGGGATCGCCGAAAAAATCGGCACTTACGAAACGTCCGTTCTGCCTTACGAAGATTGCTGTACGGTGTTTTTGCCGAAATTTCCCGCAATAAAACCAAAGCCCGAAAGAATACTGAAAGAAGAGGCGAAACTCGACGTTGACGCGCTCGTTAAAAACGCGCTCGAAAACGTTGAGATAATCGAACTTTAATCTTCCCACCACGGCGTGTTTTTGATTCCTTCCTTGCCTTCCGTTTTCACGGAAGGCAAGGTTATTTTTTCGCCTTTTACAGTGATCCCGTCGGATATAAGGAAAGGAATAATATAAAAGCGGTAAACGGCGTCGGGGACGAGATCTTTAAACTCGAAACGCTTTGCTTCCGTTCCCGAATAGATTTCTTTTTCTTCCGAGAAAAGAGTGTATCCGCAAGTTTCCATAGGGCATATATCAATTATAATTTTCTTGTTTTTATAGTCGATTTTATAGCTTTTTATGTTTGGCGTAATTTCTTTTTTCCCCGCTTTCTCGCTAGGCTCCGTTCCCTTTAAAAACCAAAATCCTACGGAAGACCTGTCAGATTTTTCGGAAAGGAAAATCTTATGATTCAGGTCGTATTCGTTTTTGTCTATTCGAGTGAAAACCACGCCGCTCGGCGCGGAAAAATTTTGCGGCTTTACGTCTTTGTATAAATTTTTGATTATATCTCTCGCGATCATCGAGGGATAAGTGCTGCCGGAAACAGAGTTATCGGTTAATCCTTCTTTTTTGCCGAGCCAAACGAGAACCGTATGTTTTGAAGTGTAAGCGACGCAGTATGCGTCGGTGTTTCCTTGTTTCGTTCCGTTTGTTCCCGTTTTCGCGCAGATATCGAAGTCGAAACAGTTCAGTTTTTTCGCCGTTCCCGTTTTTACCGCGGATTTCAGCATATCGTTTATTATAAAAGCCGTTTCTTCCGTAAAAACTTTTTCTTCTTTTTCCGAACGTTTATAAACGGTTATACCCTTTTCGTTTTCTATTTTTACTATTAAAAACGCTTGTTTATATATCCCGTTTCCGGAAAACGGCAGGTAAGAAGAGGCGAGTTGTTCCGCCGTTATCCCGCCCGAAAGATTTCCTAAAGCGACGGATAAATCGTCGTTTTCGTATGTTATTCCGAGTTTTTTCGCGTATTTCTTTATTTCGGCGAGACCGAGCGTTTCCGCGATTTTTACCGACGGGACGTTCAGACTTTTCGAAAGGCTTTCTTTGAGGTTTACGTATCCGTAATATTCGTCGCCGTAGTTAGACGGCTCGAAGTCGCCGAATTTCGTTTTTTCGTCGAGTATTTTGGTCGCCTCCGTGTATTCTCCCGTTTCTATCGCGGGCGCGTAAATAAGGCACGGTTTTATCGCCGACGCGGGACACCGTTTTATCCCGTCCGCAGTCGTTCTTTCCGCTATTATTCTTCCGCTCGCGTTTTCTATTACGAGAGCGGTGTATTCCAGACCGGTTACGTATTCGCCCGCGTCGGGAAGAGAAAGCGTCGTTTCCTTATTCAAAGCGCATTTTATTTTATAGCCGTTGAGATCCGAAACGTTTTCGTATCCGAGAATATTCCTTGCTCTGTTCTTTATCATATCGGCTACGTCGGAGAATATCCCGTCTTTCGTAAAATCTTTCTTTTTTACCGATAATTCCTTACTTATTTCTGTTTTTTCTACGTCTTTACCGATAAGGTTTTGCTTTTTCATTTCCGAAAGCACGAGATCTCTTCTTTTCTTTAATTCGTCGGGATTTTTAAAGGGATCGTACCGCGCGGGCGATTTGACTATCGCCGCGAGCGACGCGCTTTCGCCGACGGTGAGATCTTTCGGTTTTTTCCCGAAATAGGCGTTCGCGGCGGATGATATTCCGTTGCAACCGTTGCCGAAGTAAACGGTGTTAAGATACATTTCGAGTATTTCCGCTTTTGAGTAGTTCCTTTCGAGTTCTCTGGTCAGTTTCATTTCTTTCAGTTTTCTCGTCAAAGTTTTTTCGCCGCTCAAAAACGCGTTTTTTACGAGTTGCTGGCTTATCGTCGAGCCGCCTTCCTTTATTTTCCCCGCGGTCAGGTCGGAAAAGAGCGCTCTTCCTATCGCCCTTAAATCTATACCGTTATGCGAATAAAATCTCTTGTCCTCTATCGCGATAAACGCGTCCGTAAGATATTTCGGAAGTTCGTCCGACTTTACGTACTGAAACGCGGACTTGTCGGGGATCTTCTCTCCGTCGGAAAAATAAACTTCGCAGCCGATATCCCCGTTTTTGAGTTTTTTATCGTCGAAAACGGCGTCTTTCGTCGCGCCTATCGCCCAAACGGTAAAGCCGAGCGCCGAAACCGCCGCCGTTAAAATGATAAAAAGAGTAATTTTAAGTATTTTTTTCATAACATTATTTTGCAGATTATTATTTATTTTATGCCCGCCGAAAAAACGCTTGAAAAATTTGTCTTTTTTTAGTATAATAATATTATCTATGTCAAAGCGATATATTATACATACATACGGATGTCAGATGAACGTTCACGAGTCCGAAAAGATCGCGGGAATACTTACCGAAAGCGGATACGTTCCTTGCGAAAGGGCGGAAGACGCGGACGTTATAGTTTTCAACACGTGTTGCGTCAGGGAAAATGCGGAACAGCACGCCTTCGGAAATATCGGGATGCTGAAAAAACTTAAAAAGGACAAGCCCGAACTTGTCGTCGCGGTTTGCGGCTGTATGACGCAGCAAGGGGATTTCGCCCGTCGGCTTTCCGAAACTTTTCCGTTTATAGATCTGATAATCGGAACTTATAACATAGATAAATTCGGAGAACTGCTCAAAAAGACTGTTGAAACGAAAAAACGAGTGATAGAAATTCTCGAAAAGAACGGGGAAATCTGCGAAAACATTTCGCCACTTCGGTCGAGTTTCCCGAACGCGTGGGTGAATATAATGTACGGCTGCGACAACTTCTGTTCGTATTGCGTCGTGCCTTACGTTCGCGGTCGCGAGAGAAGTCGCAAGATAGAAAAGATACTCGAAGAGGTGAAAAGCCTTGTCAATGATGGCTATAAAGAAATAACTCTGCTCGGACAGAACGTCAATTCTTACGGCAAAGATTTCAAAGAAAAAGGCGTCGATTTTTCCCGACTTTTAAGAGAAATAGGCAGAATAGACGGTAAATTCCGTTTAAGGTTTATGTCCAACCATCCGAAAGATCTGACGGAAGAAGTCGCGCTTGCGATATCTGAAAATCCGCACGCGTGCAAAGCGGTGCATTTGCCCGTGCAATCGGGCTCGGACAGAATATTGTCGCTTATGAACAGGCGTTATACGAGAGAAAAGTTCCTGTCCGAAGTCTCGATGATCAGAAAAATCATACCTGACTGCGCGATTTCCACGGATATCATAGTCGGATTTCCGACCGAGACGGAAGAGGAGTTTTCGGAAACGCTTTCTTTGGTGAAAGAAGTCGGATTTTGCGGAGCGTTTACTTTCGTGTATTCGCCGCGAGCGGGAACGAAAGCCGCGGTTATGGACGGTCAGATCGACGCGGAAACGAAAAAAGACAGGATAATGCGGCTGGTCGATTTGCAGAATGCGATAAACAGGGCGGATTCCGAAAAATACGTCGGGAAAACCGTCGAGATACTCGTCGAGGATTTCGACGAGAAAAAGAAAGCGTATATGGGCAGGGACGAACGGGGAAAAATGGCGTATTTTCCCTATTCCGAAAAAATAGTCGGAAAATTCATCGACGCGAAGATAACTTCCGCGAGCGGGATGTCTTTGATAGGCGAAGTCGAAAAAGTAAAAGGATAAAAATTTATGACTGTTCAGACAAAAGAAAAAAAGGCGGAAAAAAGCGAATATTCCCCGATGATGCAGCATTATCTGAAAATAAAAAATCAGTATAAAGACTGCGTAGTATTTTACAGGCTCGGGGATTTTTACGAAATGTTTTTCGACGACGCGGAAAAAGTTTCCGCGATGCTCGACCTCACTCTGACGGGCAGGGATTGCGGAAAAGGGCGCGCGCCGATGTGCGGCGTTCCGTATCACGCCGCCGACACGTATATCGCGAAGTTGGTAGAACAGGG
>CADBSX010000122.1 GCA_902797515.1 uncultured Eubacteriales bacterium
ACGACCGTTAGGACGGTCGGCGAAATTTCCACCGCAAAAGAGAAGATATATTTTTCATACGAGCAATCTTCGACTTCGTCCGATTATACGCCCGCTTTGGAAGGTTCTGTCGCTATCGGAAGGCTAAAATATATTATAAATAAAAAAGATTAAAAATTTTAAATTTTATGTCACAAAACGCCCCTTTCGCGTCGTCTTATATACGGATCGACGAAAAGGAGCGTTTTATATATGAAAGAAAGCGGCTGCCCGCCTTGACGATACGTGTTTTCGGACGTTCTTGGAGAGGAAAGAAAAAACTACTACTGATATTAATATTATATTACAAGAGGTTTTTATGAAAAGAATTAAAAAATACGTTTCGTTATTAGTTATTTTATTGTGCTTTCCCGTTATGACTTTTTGCTCAAAAAACAATGTCGGACAAAAAACGGATACGGATAGAGAAAAAACTATCTATGCGGAAATTTCGGCAAAGGAATATTATGCCCGTTTGACAGACTCGCTGTATAATCGCGAGTGGCGTGAATATGGGGATTTTACGTCGAAAGGCGACGTTTTGGGAAGTCCCGAAATGATCGCTTATCTCGACACTTACGAAAAAACGCAAGATATTGTCGGAACGATAAATAAAACGATAGAAGATTTTTATGGGGAAAACGACGTCAGTTTATTTTTAAAAAACGACGAACTGCTAATTTCCGATTTAAGTACTTACGAACCTGAAATCTTTAAAGAAAAGAGCCTGTTATTGGTTGTATATTGCGCAAACAGCGGCTCTTACAAAATAGAACTGAAAGACGTTATTTTTTCAGATGGAGTGATGACCGTTTGCTTGGAGTCGCCGAAAATAAACGGATATGTTACATGCGATATGCATACTTTTGCGTATTTAGCGGTTATCGATAAGTATAACGTCACGGAAATTTCTTATGAAATGAAAATCAAATTATAATCCCGCGGTCAGGTAAAAATACTTGACGGCGGGATTTTTATGTGATATAATAAGGGAGTAAGGTGAAAAAGCCTTACGGCGGAGGGCGCGTATGAAAGCGGAAAACGGAGTTTATCTCAATTCTCTTTACGCCGAGTACGGCGCGCTTTTAACGGAGAGCCGCCGCGAGATATTCGAGCTCGCGTTCTGGTCGGACCTCTCGCTCGGCGAGATAGCCGAGATAAAGGGCATAAAAAAGCAGAGCGTGGCGGATTCCCTTTCCGCCTCGGAAAAACAACTCGAATTTTACGAAGAGAAACTCGGCGCGGTCAGGTTCAAAGCCGATCTTAACGCGGAGATAGATAAACTTAAAGACGGAAGAGAAAAAGAAAGACTGAAAGCGATTGTCGCGGGAGATTTTTGATGGCGATTTTTCAGGGATTATCCGAAAAACTTAATCATATTTTTTCAAAGATGACCAAGAGGGGGAAACTGACCGAGCTCGAAATAAGGCAGGCGATGCGGGAAGTGAGGATAGCCCTTTTGGAGGCGGACGTCAATCTTGCCGTTGCGAAAGACTTTATAGCGAAAGTCAGCGAAAAAGCGGTCGGGCAGGACATAATAAAAAGTTTGAGTCCCGCACAGCAAGTGATAAAAATCGTAAACGACGAACTCACCGCTCTTATGGGCTCGGTAAACAGTAAACTCGTCGTAAGCCCCGCCCCGCCGACGGTGATAATGATGTGCGGACTTCAGGGCGCGGGCAAGACCACGCTTTCGGGAAAACTTGCGCTTTACCTTAAAAAGCAGGGCAAAAAGCCTCTTCTGGTGGCTTGCGACGTCTATCGGCCCGCCGCTATAAACCAACTTAAAATAGTCGGCGGAAAGGCGGAAACGGAAGTATTCGAAAAGGGGCAGGGAAATCCCGTAAAAATAGCGGAAGAGGGCGTCGAATACGCGAAGAAATACGGATTCGACACCGTTATAATAGACACCGCGGGGAGATTGCATATAGACGAAAATCTTATGCAGGAACTCGAAAACATAACGAAGAAAGTCCGCGTTGACGAGATACTTCTTACCGTCGATTCCATGACGGGGCAAGACGCGGTGAACGTCGCGAAAACCTTTAACGAAAGGCTCGAAATAACGGGCGTGGTCCTTACGAAACTCGACGGCGATACGAGGGGCGGCGCGTGCCTGTCCGTAAAGGCGGTCACGGGCAAACCGATAAAGTTTTCGTCCGTCGGCGAAAAACTCACCGATTTGGAGCCGTTTTATCCCGACCGTATGGCAAACCGCATACTCGGTATGGGCGACGTGTTGTCGCTTATCGAAAAGGCGCAGGAAGCGGTCACGGAAGAGCAAGCCAAAAAAATGGAAAAGAAGTTCCGCGAGAACAATTTCACGTTGGACGACTACCTCGAACAGTTCGAGACTTTAAAGAAGATGGGCGGCGCGAAAGGTCTTATGGAAATGCTCCCCGGGATGGGGCTCGGAAACAAGGTGAAAGTTTCCGATAAGGATATAGACGAAAAGAAGATAGAGCGCACTCGCGCGATAATTCTTTCCATGACCAAAAAAGAGAGAAACGATCCGTCTATAATAAACTATTCGAGAAAGACGAGGATTGCGAGAGGCAGCGGAACTTCGATACAGGAAATAAACCAACTTTTAAAGCAATACGAGCAGTCAAAACAACTTATGAAAATGATGCGCGGAAAACACGGGAGGATGCCGTTCGGATTATGACGACCGACTTTTGGAAAGACAATCCTCTTTGCGCGGCGTGTCCGAATAACGAAAACTGCGCCTGCCCTTGTGCGGCGCGCGAACAGATCGCTTTTAACGCCTGACGGCGTTGAATATAAAAGACAAAAACGAATTTAAACACGGAGGAACAAAAAATGGCAGTAAAAATGAGACTTACGAGGCTCGGAGACAAGAAATCGCCCTATTACCGCATAGTAGTAGTCGATTCGAGAAAGGCAAGAGACGGGGAGTATATCGACAAAGTCGGACGCTACAATCCGACCGCGAATCCCGCCGAAGTGGTTATCGACGAGGCGAAGGCGAAAGACTGGCTCGCGAAAGGCGTACAGCCTACCGAGACCGTAAAGGCGCTTTTGCAAAACGCGGGCGTGATCGAAAAGTCTGAAAAACTTTCGCCGGCAAAGACTAATCCTAAGAAAAAGAAGAAATAATTTTTTGGGAAAATATTCATCCCGACATACTGCGTCAGACTTGCGTTTTATCTCGGTCATTTACGCCAAGTAAACTCCCGTCGATAAAGCCGCGTCTTTCTTGTCTGTCGGGCGACTATTTCCCCAAAATTAAGGGATATTTATCCCAAAAACTCGCGAGCCAACCGTCCATAACACTCACGTAGTGAGTTTTAGGGAAGATGTCCCCGTATTACGGGGAAAATGTCCCATAGGGACAAAAGGGGGGCGGCCCGCGCCTAGCGGCGGGGGACCGCTTGCGGTGGCAGGGTGGCGACTATCCTTTCAAAACCGAACTTTAAAGGGGCTTGTTCGGCGACTATCCCTTAAAAGCATTTAAAAGTTTATTTTCTTTAAATCCGGAGATAACAAAATGATTGAACTTATAAAATACGTTGTAGAACAATTCGCGGAACGTCCGGACGCCGCCGAATATCAGGTCGAAGAGAAAGGCCGTACCGTAAATATCACGGTCGTTCTCGAAGGCGAGGATATGGGCAAGGTCATTGGACGTCAGGGCAAAATAGCGAAAGCCCTCCGCACGCTTGCGAACGCCGTCGGTAAAAAGAACGGCAAAAAGTACAATATCGAGATAAAGGGCAAAAACGAATAATTTTTTCTCGGATATGCCAACCGAGAATAATACGAACCCGTCATAACGCCGCAATTTCGGCGTATTATTCGTAAATTCTCGTTTGAAGTATTGATATACGTCTGCACTCGCCTTTCCGAAAATCCGTACGAAATATCGGCGTTATGATACTTTGTACTTCAAACGGCGAAGTTTGCAGACAATTTCGGTGAAGACGAGCGGGATAGAATACGAATTCATCACGGGAGTATTCGTCGAAAGGGGCGCAAACCCCGCCGCTTGGAGCGAGTTCGTATTATTCCCGGTTGGCATAAATCGTCTGCCTTTTTAAAAACGGACGTATGCGCAAATGGACATAATAGAAATCGGCGCGGTGGCGAAACCGCAGGGGATAAAAGGCGAACTTAAAATCAGGCTTTTCTGCGACGATTTTGAGAGCGTAAAAGACGTGAGAACGGCTTTTATCGACGGCGTTCCCCGAAAAATCGAATATTTCAGACCTTTATCGGGCGAAGAGGCGGTTATGAAAATAGACGGCGTTTCGGACAGGAACGCCGCGGAACTTTTGCGTCGGAAAGAGGTTTTCGCCTATAAAAGCGAGATTAAAGTTCCCGAGGGCAAGCACTTCATAGCGGATATAATAGGTTGCGCCCTCTATCTTTCGAGCGGGAAAGAGATAGGCGAGATATACGATATAGTGAAAGGCAACGTCGATTACTATTATATAAAGACTTCCGAGGGAAACGCGGTCTTTCCGAAAATTCCCGAACTTAAAGCGGTGACCGACGTCGAAAACAGGCGCGTTACGGTGGACGCGAAGAAATTTACGGAGACGGTGATGTATGAGGATTGATATTCTTACGTTATTTCCCGAAATGTTCGCTCCGCTTTTTAACAGCGTTATAGGTCGGGCGGTGAAGTCGGGGAAAGTCGAGATAGTCGTGACGGATATACGCGATCATACCGAGGACAAGCACAGGAAGTGCGACGATTATCCCTACGGCGGCGGCGCGGGCATGGTGATGATGCCGCAGCCCGTATATTCCGCTATAAACGCGGTCGATCCCGAAAGAAAGGCGCGGCGTATTTTCATGTCGCCGAAAGGCAGGACTTTCAACCAGTCGATGATAAAAGAACTTCTGTCTTACGACAGACTTCTTTTTCTTTGCGGGCATTACGAGGGCGTCGATCAGCGCGCGCTCGATATGTGTATAGACGAAGAGATATCGCTCGGCGATTTCGTGCTCACGGGCGGCGAGATACCGGCGATGGCGATAACGGACAGTATTCTGAGATACGTTGACGGCGTTATCGCGGGCGACAGCCTTGCGGAAGAGAGTTTCACGGGAAATCTTCTCGAATATCCGCAGTACACTCGCCCTCGGAATTTTTTAGGCTCGGAAGTTCCCGAAATACTTCTCGCGGGAAACCATAAGGAAGTGGCGAAGTGGCGCGAAGAGCAGGCTTTGAAACTCACCGAGAAAAACCGCCCCGATATGGCGTTGAAATTCGCGAGCGAACACGAAATGCGGCTTTCCGCGCGGGCTTTCGACCTTATAAAATCGGGGAAAAAGACGGTGGAACTTCGGCTTTTCGACGAAAAGAGGAAGAAGATAAACGTCGGCGACAAAATCATTTTCACCGAGGAAAATTCGGGTGAAAAAATTTCGGTCACGGTAAAAAATCTCTACGTTTCCGGAAGTTTCAAAGACCTTTATCGGTGCTTTGACAAGTCCGAACTCGGTTATGCGGAAAACGAGACCGCAAAGTCCGAGGATATGGACGAATACTACTCGAAGAGAGAGCAGAAAAAATACGGAGCTTTCGCGATAGTTTTCAAAAAGGGGGACGAGTGATGGACAATCTCGGAAAGATCAATTGGTTCCCGGGACATATGAGCAAGGCTATGCGAAAGACCGCCGAGGACGTGAAACTCTGCGACGGAGTAATCTTCGTTCTGGACGCTCGCGCGCCTTTTGCGTGCATAAACGACAAACTGACGGGATTATTCGCGAATAAACCGATAATTTATTGTATAAACAAGCGGGACATGATAAGTCCCGACGCAGAAAAGAGGATCGCCGAGAAATTTGCCGAAAAGAAACTCTTTTACGTCTTTTCGGACGCCTTTTCAAAAAAGGACGTCGAAAGGATAAGAGCCGCGTGCGAGACCGCGCTCGAAGACAGGATAGAGAGAGATAAACTCAAAGGCGTAAAGCGCACTCTTCGGTTTATGGTCGCGGGGATCCCGAACACGGGGAAATCCACGCTTATAAATTCGCTGTGCGGCAGAAAGAGCGCGGAAACGGGCGACAAGGCGGGCGTTACGCGGTCTAATAAGTGGATAAAGTCGGGCGGGATCGAACTTCTCGACACTCCGGGGACTATGCCGCCGAATATGGAAAATCAGAAATACGCGCGACACCTCGCCTATATCGGCGCGATAAACGACGATATTTTCGACGCGGAAGATCTCGCTTTAAGCCTTATCGGAGAACTGAAAACGGTCGCGCCGCTTTGTTTGAAGGAAAAGTACGGCGTGGAGACGAGCGGAACGCCGCTTGAAATATTCGAGGGGATATGTATTAAAAGAGGATTTCTTCTAAAAGGCGGCGAAAAGGACTTTTCGCGGGGCGCGAGGGCTGTGATAGACGATTTCAGAAAACAGCGGCTCGGAAAGATATGTTTTGAGTGATGGACGAAAAGACGAGGGAAAAAGTAAATTTCGACAGAGGTTTTCTGTCGGAAAAAGTGAAATATATCGCGGGCGTGGACGAGGTCGGAAGAGGTCCTCTCGCCGGTCCCGTCGTTTGTTGCGCTGTCATAATGCCGATATTCTCGGACGAGACGATAGACGGCGTTGACGACAGCAAAAAACTGTCCGCGAAAAAAAGGGAGTTCCTTGCGGAAGAGATAAAGAAAAAGGCGGTATGTTATAAGATATGCCGCGTTGAAAACGACGAGATAGACAGGATAAACATTCTCGAAGCGACCAAAAAATGTATGAAAGCGTGCGTGGAAGGGCTCGAAGTAAAGCCCGATCTCGTCATAACGGACGCGCTCGAAATAGACGTTTCCGTTCCGCAGAAAGACGTAATAAAAGGCGACGCAACGAGTTATACGGTCGGCGCGGCGTCGATAGTCGCAAAGGTTTACAGGGATAAACTAATGGACGAATACGATCTTATTTATCCCGCTTACGGCTTCAAAAAGAACAAAGGTTACGGGACGAAAGCGCATATAGAGGCGCTAACGGAGAGGGGATATTGTCCGATACACAGAAAAACTTTTATAAAAAACTTCTCGGCAAGCGCGGCGAAAGAGCCGCTTGCGGATTTTTGAAAAAGTCGGGCTATAAGGTGATTAAACGCAATTTTACCACCCCTTTCGGAGAGGCGGATATCGTTGCGGAAAAGGACGGAACGACCGTTTTTATCGAGGTAAAGACGAGGACGAACGACAGTTTCGGCGAGCCGAAAGACGCCGTCGGTTTCAAAAAGAGAGCGAAGTACGTAAGGATCGCCGAATACTATATGAACGAATACGGCGCGGAAAACGTCGCGTTCGCGGTGGTGGAAGTCGCGGGGAAGGATATAACGCTTATAGAGAACGCGTTTTGATCATAAGCGGTATATACTGCGTTAAAAGGCTTGACAATACGCAAAAGTATTGCCTTCGCCTTTTGCCTTGTCTATTCTCGCTTACAGACT
>CADBSX010000123.1 GCA_902797515.1 uncultured Eubacteriales bacterium
GGAAAGCGTTGGATACAAAGACGAATTTTATTTTATGCGAGTATTTAAAAAAGCGACGGGAACTACGCCGACGAAATGGCGCAAGACGTTCGACGGAAGTACTTATACGTAAAGCGGCGGGAATTTCTTTACTTTTCGGAGAAGTTATGATAGAATAAGATACGGTAGAATAATAAAAACGGAGGAATAAGACTATGGTTTACACTTGCGACGTTTGCGGTTGGACTTACGACGAGGACGCGGGCGATCCCGATAACGGGATAGCGGCGGGCACGAAATTCGAGGACCTTCCCGAAGATTTCGTCTGCCCCCTTTGCGGAGTCGGAAAAGATCAGTTCAGCGCGTAAAAAATCGAAAAGGCGCGGCGGACGCTTATAAAGCGTCCGCCGCGCCTTTTCAAAAAGATTTATTTTTGCTCGCCGTTCCGCCGAGGTTTTACCTCGGCGGAACGGCGGCTTTTATTATTCGAGAATATCCGCCTCTTTGAGTTTCGCGACGAATTCGTCAACGTCTTTTTTCACTACGTCGTATTCCACGTCGTATTCTTCGGTCATCTTTTTCGCGACTTCTTCCGCGGTCGTCTCTTCGTTAAAAAGACCGAACATAGCCGCGCCGACTTCGTTTAATTTCAGCATCCCCCTGAAATGCTTTGCCGCCTCGCCCGTCGCCACTGCGTATTTTTCGCCGCCTACGTCGCGGATAACGAAACCTTGTCTTACTTTCATTTTTCTACCTCACTCGTCGATTTTATATTTATGTTTATATTATATACCATTACGGGACAAAATTCAACGGATTTAAAATATTTTGGTCGGTAAAAATCGGATTTTTTTACCAGTCTTGTCGATCGCTTATCTTTATATCGTCGTAATAGTCGAAATACTTTCTTTTGAAGTCCGTATTCGCGGCGGCTTTTTTCTTCGGTTTGTCCGCCTGTTTTCGGGGCGTTTTTTCTGTTTTTGCCGTCGTTTCGGTTATTTTCTTTTCCATTTGTTTCTCGCCTGACTTCAATTTTTCCTGCTTAAATACACCGCGAGCACCGCTATATCCGCGGGATTTACGCCCGATATTCTCGACGCCTGACCTAAATTTTCGGGCTTTATCTTGTCGAGTTTTTCCTGCGCCTCGGCGCGGAGTCCGCCTATCGAAAAATAATCGATATCGCTCGGCAGTTTTTTAAGGTCGAGTTTTTTACTTCTCTCTATCTGTTCGAGCCCTTTTTTGAGGTATCCCTCGTATTTTATATCCGTTTCCACTCTTTCGAGAATATCGTAGGGATAATCTTTGAAAAGTCCGAAATGCTCGCGGATATCCGAAAGCGGAATATTTCTCTTTATCATATCCGCGACCGAAAGTCCGCCGCTTACCTCGCCTCCGCCGCGCGATCTCACGAATTCCGCCGTTTCCTTCGGGGAAAATTTCACCGAAACTTTTTCTTTGAGTTCGGCTATCTGTTTTTGTCTTTTGAGATACCTCTCGTATCTGTCGTCCTTTACGAGCCCCTTTTCGCGCCCCTTTTCGGTAAGCCGCGTGTCGGCGTTGTCCTGACGGAGAAAGATCCTGTATTCGGCGCGGGAAGTCATCATGCGGTACGGCTCGTTCGTGCCTTTCGTAACGAGGTCGTCTATCAGAACTCCTATATACGCCTCGTCTCTTTTTAAGACGAGCGGCTCTTCGCCTTTTATATATAAAGACGCGTTGAGTCCCGCTATAAGTCCCTGCGCCGCCGCCTCTTCGTATCCGCTCGTGCCGTTTATCTGTCCCGCGGTGAAAAGTCCGCGTATTTTTTTGAATTCGAGGCTCGGCTTTAAGTCGAGACTGTCTATGCAGTCGTATTCTATCGCGTAACCGTACCGCATAAAGCGGCAGTGTTCAAGTCCCTTTATCGAGCGGTACATATCCCTCTGAACGTCGTGCGGCAGGGAGGTGGACATGCCCTGAACGTAAATTTCGTTGGTGTCGTAGCCTTCCGGCTCTAAAAATATCTGATGCCTGTCCTTGTCCGAAAATCTGACGACTTTCGTCTCTATCGACGGGCAATACCTCGGACCGGTGCTCTCTATACTTCCGTTATACAGCGGGGAACGGTCGAGATTGTCGAGGATTATTTTATGCGTTTTTTCGTTGGTGTACGTGATATAACAGGGCTCTTGTTTTTCGGGCACGCCGTCCGTCATAAAAGAGAACGGATAGACGTTCGTTTCGCCGTCCTGTCTTTCGAGAACCGAAAAATCTATCGAGCGGCGGTCTATCCTCGCGGGCGTTCCCGTCTTGAAACGCCTGACGGAAAAGCCGAGTTTTATCAGGTTTTCGGTGAGTTTCGTCGCGGGAGCGAAACCCGACGGGCCCGATCTTTGTTCCCACTCGCCGGCGATAACGCGGCTGTTCAGATACACGCCCGTCGCGAGTACCGCGGCTTTGCACGGAAGAACGCTCCCGAACGAAGTCTTAACGCCCGTAACTTTCCCGTTTTCCACGAGAATTTCCGTCGCTTCGCACTGAATGACCGAAAGGTTTTCGGTGTTTTCGAGCGTCCGTTTCATAATATTGTGGTATCTGAACTTGTCCGACTGCGAACGGAGCGACTGTACCGCCGCGCCCTTGCCTCGGTTGAGCATTTTTATCTGCATCGCCGCCTCGTCCGCCGCGATGCCCATTTCGCCGCCGAGCGCGTCGAGTTCGCGCACCAGATGCCCTTTCGCCGTGCCGCCGATCGACGGATTGCACGCCATAAACGCTATATTTTCGAGATTGACGGTGAGCATAGCGGTCTTTTGTCCCGTCCGCGCCGCCGCGAGAGCCGCTTCCGCGCCCGCGTGCCCGCCGCCGACGACCACTACGTCGAAACTGTCTTCGATATATTCTTTCATCGTTATTTTTTGAGTATCAGATTTTTGAGGTCTTTTATCTCGGTCGCGATTCTCGTGTTTTCTTTCGAGAGCCTCGCTATCTTGTCCCGCGCGTGGATGACCGTCGTGTGATCTCTTCCGCCGAGAGCCTGACCTATGGAAACGAGGGGAATAGTGAGAAGTTCGGTCATAAGATAACAGCACATCTGCCGTGGCTCGACTATTTCCTTGTTCTTTTTCTTTCCGATAAGGTCCATTTTAGGTATCTTATAGAACGACGAGACCGTCTCGATTATATTGTCCGCCGTCACCGCCTCTTCGCGCGTTTCGCCGCCCGCGCTCTCTTTGAGCGCGTCTTTCGCGAGTTCGACCGTTATCGGGCATTCGTGCAGCATAGAAGCGAAGATCACTTTATTGAGCATACCTTCGAGCGACCTGACGTCGTTATCCGATTTTTCGGCAAGGAAAAGCGCGACGTCGAGAGAGAGTATGTATTTTCGCATTTCCGCTTTCTTTTGAAGTATCGCTATCTTCGTTTCGGTGTCGGGGGGAAGGACCTGAGCCATAAGCCCCTGCTCGAAACGCGTTTTCAGCCTTTCCGAAATGGATTCGAGTTCCTTCGGATGGCAGTCCGCGGAAAGAATTATCTGCTTGTTTTTTGAAAACAAATCGTTGAAAGTGTGGAAAAATTCCTCTTCCGACGTCTGCTTGTTGATAAGAAACTGCACGTCGTCTATTATAAGCACGTCCACGTTTCTGTATTTATTCCTGAAATTTATCCCGTCCTCGGAATATGCCGTGCCGCGGCGGATATTCATTATAAGTTCGGTGGTGAATTTCTCGCAGGTCGTATAAAGAACGTTCTTTAAGGGATTATTCGCCTTTATGTGATGCGCTATCGCCTGCATTATGTGAGTTTTTCCGAGTCCCGCGCCGCCGTATATGAACAGCGGATTATAACTTTCGCTCGGCGCGTCCGCGACCGCTTTTGCCGCCGCGTAGAGGAATTTGTTGGAAGGGCCTACCACGAACGTATCGAAAGTATATCGTGGATTTAACGGCGCGTCGTCGAAGGACTGATCGGGATTTTGTTTGATGTAGTCCTCTTTTCCGTTGCCGACGTAAAGTTTTATGTCCGTAACGCCCGTATTCGTGTTTTTGAGCGCGGTTATGATCTTGTCGTAAAGCCTGTTCGCGACTTCCGAGGCGAACAGTTCCGATTTCGTGACGAAAACGAGAGTGTTTCCTATAAGATCCACAGGTTTCAACTGCGTGATGAACGTGGAATAAGAAGAATTGCTTACGGTTACCTGCAATTCTTCCAGAGCCTTGGACCAATATAATTCGTAACTTTCCATAAAATCCCGACGCCGCCGGAAAACGGCGTCCTCCTCTCACGTTATTCTTTTCGGACGTAAATTTATTTCGCGACTTAAAAACGCTTTACTATTTTCGTCGTATCTTATATAATATACTAAACCGAAAAAAAAAGCAAGGCTTTTTTATCAAAAATGCTTATCAGTAAACTTCGTCTTAAAAATTTCAGAAATTACGCCGAGGAAGAATTCGAGTATAGTAGCGGCGTAAATATTATAAGCGGGGGAAACGCGCAGGGCAAAACCAACTCCGTCGAGGCGATTTTTTTACTCTGCACGGGCTATTCGCCGAAAGCTAGGCGGGATAAGCAGTTGATAAGGACGGGCGAAACTTCCGCGAAAATAGAGGCGGACGCCGTTTCCGCTTACGGAAAAGTCAACGTTTCGATGGATTTTTATTCCGACAGGAACAAAGAGGCGAAAGTCAACGGTATTCCCGTCGCGAAGATAGGCGAACTCCTCGGAAATATAAATTCGGTGCTATTTACGCCGAGCGAACTCAAACTCGTTCAGGACGCGCCCGAGGACAGGCGGCGTTTTCTCGATATATCCCTCTCGCAGATTTCGAGAGGCTATTTTTACGCCCTTCAGAAGTATAAAAAGATACTTTCGCAGAGAAACAATCTGTTAAAGAGCGAGGACAGGGATATGATACTCGACACTCTTCCCGTCTGGGACGTCAGTCTTGCCGCCGCGGGCGCGAAGATAGTTTATTTAAGAAACGACTTTATAAAAACTCTCTCGCCCCTCGCGACCGAATCGCACGCGGCGATATCCGACGGCGAAGAGGAACTTTCCGTCGAGTGCGATTACAAGTACGAGGGCGGGGAAGAGGATATTTGCGAGCAGTTAAAAAACGCGCTTAAAGAGAGGATGGAAAAGGATATCGAACTCGGCTATACGACGGTCGGTCCGCACCGCGACGATCTGAAAATCAAAGTCAACGGAACGGACGTGAGAGTTTTCGGCTCGCAGGGGCAGCAAAGAACTGCGGCGCTCTCTCTCAAAATCGCGGAAACGGAGATATTCAGGCAAAAATTCGGGGAATATCCCGTGCTGATTTTAGACGACGCATTGAGCGAACTTCAGAGGTCGCGGCGCGAAAAACTTCTGTCCGTCGCCGAAAAGATGCAGACGATAATCACTTGCACCGAGCCCGAAATGATAGAAAATCACGGAAAATACAACAACATAAGAATAAAGAACGGAGAAATAATAAGATAATGGCAAACTGTGATCACAATTGCGAAACTTGCGGAGAAAAATGCGATAAAAGTCAATTTATCGCAAAGCCGAAGCCGACGACGAAAATCGGAAAGATGATAGCCGTAATGAGCGGAAAAGGCGGCGTCGGAAAATCGATGGTGTGCGACCTTCTGGCGGTAAACACTCTTCGCCGCGGCTTTAAAACTGCCGTTCTGGACGCGGATATTACGGGCCCGTCCGTTCCGAAAGCGTTCGGGCTTACCGAAAAGGCTTACGGAAACGCGGACGGCACGACCATTTATCCCGTGGAAACGGCGCAGGGCATAAAAGTAATGTCTATGAATTTGCTCCTGTCGGACGAAAACGAACCCGTCGTATGGCGCGGTCCCGTTATAAGCGGGGCGGTCAAACAGTTTTACACCGACGTCGAATGGGAAACGGTGGACTATATGTACGTCGATATGCCTCCCGGAACGGGCGACGTGCCGCTCACCGTTTTTCAGTCCCTTCCGATAGACGGAATAATAATAGTCACCACGCCGCAGGACCTCGTGTCGGTGATAGTCGAAAAAGCCGTTAAGATGGCTGAAATGATGGATATAAAGATACTCGGCATAGTCGAAAATATGTCTTATATCGCTTGCCCGCATTGCGGCGAAAAGATTTATCCCTACGGCAAGGGCAGGACCGAAGAGACTGCGGCGAA
>CADBSX010000124.1 GCA_902797515.1 uncultured Eubacteriales bacterium
CCGAACAGCGCGGAAACGTCGGTAAAACGGTTAGGAACTATCTTCATTACGCCCTGACGGGAAGACGTGAACCAGAGGTTGCCCTCGTAGTCCGTTATCATTTTGTCTATCGAGTTGTTCATAGGCGAATCGAGTATCTCGACGTAAGTTCCGTCGTCGTCGAAAAAGCCTATGCCGTTGTCGGCGCATATCCACGTCTGACCGTTTATCCTGCGAATGCAGTTCACCGTCGTCTGCGGCGCGACGGAGATCTCTCTGAATTTGTCTTTCGTGTCTGAAATATCGCCGTAAAACACCGAAGAATCCCGCGAACCTATATACACTTTCCCCGCGTTTTCGGGATCGGGATATATCGTGTTCACGGGCTCGAAACCGTTAGTCTGATAAGCGTAATAATCCTTAATCTTCCTGTCCTCTACGGTGAAGTAGTCGCCGTTGTTCGTGACGCCGTATATAAGTCCGTTTCCGTCCGAAACGAGTTCGCATACGTATTCGCGCCTTATCCTCAGATCGTCAACGACTTTGAGTTCGTCGTTCTCGATATATCCGAGCCCTATCGTCGTCGCGATGATTATGTTTCCGTTCTTATCCTCTTCTATGGAACGGATTGACGAGGATATCTCGTCCACGCGCTTATAAAAAGTGAAGTCGTCGCCTTCGAGCATCGCGACGCCGCTGTCGTTAGTACCTATCCACAGCCGCTGCTTGGAGTCCACGAAAAGGCACACCACGCTCGCGACGCCCTTACTCGAATCGTATCTGTAAAATTCGTTGCCGTCGTATCGGATAAGTCCGCTGTAACCGCCTATCCATATAAAACCCTCTTCCGACTGAACTATGCTGTTGGCCTCGGAAGTCGGAAGTCCGTTCGAGCCGTTGTATAAAACGGAAGAAAAGCCCGCGCCTTTTCCGGTGTAGTCCGACTCGATCGCCTTGGCGGCTTTCGGCGGAGAAAACAGAGAAAAAGCGATCGCCGTGAAAAAGACGGCTATCGCCGAAAGAGCGAGATAAAAACGACGCTTGACCGTAAACATAATAAACCTCTTTTATGCAAGTCCTATTATACTATAAAGCCTCGGAAAAAGCAACAAAATTGTGTAAATCGCGCCTATTTCATTGACAAATGCTATAAATTATATTATTATATAAAACAAAATAAAGCGAAAATAAAACGATCCGGTGCGAAAAAATGAACGAAAAAGCTTACGAACTCGGCGCGAAGAGGTCGGAAATAAGAGAATTGTACGAATACGGCGTTAAGCGCAAAGCCGAGATCGGCGAAAAAAACGTGTTCGATTTCAGTCTCGGCAATCCCGCCGCGCCCGCGCCCGAAGAAGTTAAAGAAGAGATAATAAAACTGCTCGGAAGAGATCCCGTCGCCGTTCACGGCTATACTTCCGCCGCGGGGGATATAACCGTCAGGCGGGCGATAGCGGACTATATAAACGGAAAGTTTGCGGCGGAAGAAAAGGCGGAACTAATCTATCTCACCTGCGGCGCGGCGGCGGCTCTTTCCGCGGCGATAGGCGGGATATTGAAACGAGGCGAAGAAATAATCGTATTCGCGCCTTTTTTCCCCGAATACAAGGTGTTTATCGAAAACGCGGGCGGCAGCGTGAAGATAGTTCCTTGCGGAAAGGACTTTATCCCCGACGCGGAGATTTTAAGAAAAGAGATAACTGAAAATACGCGCGCGGCGATAATAAATTCGCCGAACAATCCGACGGGAGCGGTGATACCGGAAAAAAGGCTTAAAGAGATAGCCGCGGTACTTAAAGAGAAGAGCGAAGAGTATTCTTCGCCCGTGTATCTCATAGCGGACGAGCCTTACCGCGACGTCGTTTACGACGGCGTTTCCGTTCCTTTCCCGACGAAGTATTACGACGATACGATAGTCTGTTATTCTTTCAGCAAATCTCTTTCTCTTCCCGGGGAGAGAATAGGTTACGCGATAGTCGGAAGTAAGTGCCGCGACGCCGAAAAGGTGTTCTTATCGCTCGCGGGGAGCGCGAGGGCGCAAGGTTACGTGTGCGCGCCCGCCCTGTTTCAGAAAATTATTCCCGCCCTTCTCGGAAAGACGGCGGATATAAGCGTTTATAAGGAAAACAGGGATATTTTATTGAACGGGCTTAAAGAAACGGGCTACGAAGTCGTAAAGCCCGACGGGGCGTTTTATCTCTTCGTAAAAGCGCTCGAAAAAGACGCGAAAGCCTTTTCCGAAATGGCGAAAAAATACGAACTTCTCGTCGTGCCGTCGGATTCTTTCGGCGTGGAAGGATACGTCAGGATCGCGACCTGCGTTTCGCGGGAGACGGCCGTTAATTCTTTATCGGCTTTTAGAAAACTGTACGGAGATTACAAAAATGAACGAACTTGAAAACGCGAGAAAAGAAATAAACGAAGTTGACGCCGAAATGGCGAAACTCTTTGAAAAGAGAATGAAAGCGGTCGGAAAGATCGCGGAATACAAGGCGAAACACGGCTTGTCCGTTCTCGACGAGGACAGGGAAAAAGCCGTTATAAAAAACAACTCGGAATATATTTCCGACGACGTCGTGAGGGAATATTACGTCGAGTTTTTGCAGTCGGAAATGGCGGTTTCGAGAAAGTACCAGTCGAGGCTTTCCGAGGGGATCAAAGTCGCGTACTGCGGAATAAAGGGGGCTTACGCGCATATCGCGGCGAAAAAGATGTTCCCCGAATGTATTCCCGTGTCTTTCGCGGATTTCGCGGCGGCTTATAAAGCCGTCGAGGACGGCGACTGCGACGTCGCCGTGCTGCCGACGGAAAACAGTTACGCGGGCGACGTCGGAACGGTAATGGACCTTATTTTTTCCGGCAGTCTGTTCGTAAATCAGGTTATCGACCTCTCTATAAAACACGACCTTCTCTCGGTAAAGGGCGCGACGAAAGACAGCGTGAAAAAAGTCATAAGCCACGCGCAGGCGCTTTCGCAGTGCGCGGCGTATATCAGCGAAAAGGGATACCTTACGGAAGAGACGTCGAACACAGCCGTCGCCGCCGAGTACGTAAAGGAAAAGAACGATCCGTCGCTCGCGGCGATTGCGTCGAAGGACGCGGCGGAGATATACGGTCTCGAAGTGCTTGAATCGGGCGTCAACACGAGTGCGGGCAACACTACGAGGTTCGCCGCCTTTTCGCGGGCGATGCATACTCCGAGCGCGGGCAGAGGGAAAATGAACGAGAATTTTATCCTCACTTTCACCGTCAAAAACGAGGCGGGCGCGCTCGCGAAAACTCTCGATATAATAGGTGCGCACGGTTTCAATATGCGCAATTTGCGTTCGCGCCCGATGAAAGCTCTTTTATGGAGTTATTATTTCTATATCGAGGCGGAAGGAAACATCAACACTGAAAACGGCAGGGATATGCTTAAAGAACTCGGCGCGACCTGCGATAAACTGAAACTTGTCGGCACGTACGTGTCAAACGACGCGAAACAATAA
>CADBSX010000125.1 GCA_902797515.1 uncultured Eubacteriales bacterium
CGCGCAGCCGAGTATCTTTTTCGCCTCGCCCGATTTGGTCGCGGTATAGCGCATATTTATTATCATGCCGTTGCGCGAAAAACCGAGATACTTGGAAAGTTTGCTCCACTCCAACTTCCCGCCGTACCGTTCGTTATACAGATCCGCGGTTTTGATATAATAGTCAGACGCGGTGGAAATTATGGAATTGATTATCGTCGTCTTGCTGTTTATAAGAGAGGTTTCCAGAGATTCCTTGTTCTTCATAAACTCGACGATAGCCATTTCCGTATCCGCGCCCGTCGGATTTACGACGGGCTCGTAAGTAACTTCCTCTTTCTCGATCATAAGCGTCGCGTAAGAAGAGTAATTTCTCGGAATAATAAAAGCCGCTATCACCGCGCCGAGAATAGCCATAACGACGATAAGCGCAAGATAAACGTACCATTTGCGCCTGACTTCGCCCATAAAGCCCCTTAAAGTGATTATCGGCTTTTCGTCCTCTTCGTAGTATTCGTATTCTTCCATCATAACCTCGTATTTACTTTTCGTCGCAATAATTTTATCATATATGAAAACAAAAGTAAAGCAAAAAAGATATTTTTACTCGTTCAAATCAATAAAATATTATAGAATATGAAAAAGTTTACTTCCGTCGTCTTTTCCGTCTTGGCGATAACCGCGATAATACTTACCGTCGCGCGTCCCGCCGTTTACGTCGCGAGCGCGCTCGAAGGCTTAAAAATGTGGGCTCTTATCGTTCTGCCTACTCTTCTTCCTTTCTTCTTTCTCACCGCGATTCTTTCAAAATGCGGGCTTACCGACCATATCGCGAAAGCGTTCGGAAAGATAACGAAAAAGGTCTTTAACGTAGGAGGGATAGCCTCTTACGTGTTTCTGATGAGCGTGATATCCGGCTATCCCGTCGGCGCGAAAATAATATGCGATTTGAGAAAAAAAGGACTTATAACCGAAACGGAAGCGACGAAAATATCGACTTTTTGTTCGACTTCGGGACCTCTCTTTATAATAGGCAGCGTAGGCGTCGGAATGTTCGGGAACAAATACGTCGGTTTTATACTCTTTATCTCGCACGCGCTTTCCGCCGTCGCCGTCGGGATAATTTTCAGGTTTTACGGCGGCGACGGCGGAAATAACGATATACTTCCCCTCGTAAACCGATCGGATTCGCTGTACGACTGCGTTTATTCGTCCGTCGTTTCCGTCGCGGTGGTCGGCGGCTTTATCTGCGTGTTTTACCTGTTCGCGGATATGGCGGAAAACACGGGCGCGATACTTCCCCTCGTGAAATTCGTCGATCTGTTCGTAAAAGACGAAAAAATATCTTCTGCGTTCGTTTCGGGGCTTATAGAGTGCACGAGGGGCTGTCGGAATTTATCGCGTTCGGGAATAAGCCCTCTGACCGTCTGTCTCGCGGAAAGCCTTATATCTTTCGGCGGTGTTTCGGTTATTTTTCAGTCGGTCGCGTTTCTGTCAGAGGCAAAAGCAAAGACCGCCGTATTCCTTCTCGCAAAGGTCATACAGACGGTCTTGTCATCTCTTATCTGTCTTTTTTTCACTTCTCTTTTTTTATGAGCGCGGCGATCTCCTCGGGAACGTATTCGTCAACGGGCATTTTGAATTTTAAAAGTTCCCTTACCGCGGAAGAACTGACGTGCGAGAGCGCGACGGGACACGGGATGAATACCGACACCGCGTCGCTTTTAAGTTCGACGTTGAAAAAGTCCATTTCGCTCTCGTATTCGTAGTCTCTCGCGTTCCTTATCCCTCTGACCGTATATACGGTGTCCTCTTTCTTTAACAGATCGACGAGCATTCCCTCGTGATACACCGTTCTCACGCCCTGATATTTTGCGGCGACGGCGTTCAAAAATTCCATACGTTTTTCCGCCGTGAACATAGTCTTTTTTTCGGGATTTACGCAGAGAGCGAGCACTACTTCGTCGAATATGCCGCACGCCCTTTTCAGTATTTCTTCGTGACCTTTGGTAAAAGGATCGAAAGATCCCGCAAACACGCATTTTTTCATATTTTTTCTCCGTAAAACGTAAATTCGGCGACGCCGTAACGCCTTTCGTCCGTCTTTTTCGCCTTTTCGGGATCTTTTAAATTTTCGCCCGCGCGGCGCTCGTATATTATCACGCCGTTTTCTTCGAGCAATCCCCTTTCTGAAATAAGATCGACTATATCGGTCGCGTCCTCTTTATACGGCGGATCGAGAAAGATAATATCGAATTTCCCGCGGCGGGTATTTACGAAAGTCCGCGCGTCCGAAAAGACTATTTCCGGCTCTTCTTTAAGCATCGCCGCGTTTTCGGCGCACAGTTTCACGCTCTCTTTCGAGTTATCGACCAGAACGGCTTTTTCCGCGCCGCGGGACAGAGCCTCTAATCCTATATTTCCCGTTCCCGCGAAGAGGTCGAGAAATTTACTTCCGTATATCCTCGTCTGCAATATATTGAACAGAGCCTCTTTCGCCCTGTCCGAAGTCGGGCGTATATCCCTGCCCGAAAATTCTTTTAAAACTCTGCTCCTGTGTTTTCCCGCTATTATCCTCAAATCTCTTCTCCGCGCTTTTCGTTTTTCGAGTATATACAGCCGCAGTAATTCTGCCTGTATAATCCGTACTCTTCCGAGAGTTCGGTCGAGCGGACGAAACCGTTTTCCTTTTTGAAATCGCTCGGCAAAAACCGGACGCCGTACTTCTCGCCCGCCGCCTTTCCCGCCTTATTCAAAACTTCCGCGTTTTTGTGCGGACTTACGGAAAGCGTCGTGCAAAACCACTCGAAACCGTTTTCTTTCGCGTACTTCGCGCTCTCTTCGAGGCGAAGAGTAAAGCACTTCTCGCACCTTTTCCCGCCCTCGGGCTCTTTTTCGAGACCTTTCGCCGCGGCGAAAAACTCCGACGCGTCGTACCTTCCGCCGACGACTTTCACTTCCGTTCCGTACCTTGCCGAAACGAACTTTTCGAGTTCCGAAAGCCTTAAATAATACTCTTCGCTCTCGGTTATATTCGGATTGAAATAAAACACCGTGACGGAAAATGCGCCTACGAGCCGTTCGAGAACGGACGACGAGCATGGCGCGCAGCACGCGTGAAGAAGAAGCGCCGGCTTTTTCCCCGCGAAAGAGTTTATTATCTCTTTCATCTCGGCGTTGTAGTTCTCTCTGTTCATTACTTCCTCGGTATTCTGATCTTTTTGAGAAGTTCCGGATCTCCCGCGACTATTCCGCCGCCTATGACCGTCGCCATTTCGGGATCTTCCGAAACGTTGGCTTTCATCGCCATCCTGTCTCTGAAATAGTTGTCGAGACCGAGTATCTTGCTCGTTCCGCCCGCGAAATACACGCCCGTCTTTCTTATCTCGGCGGATACCTCGGCGGGAAGTTTAGCCATTACCATGCCCGCTATCTCGAATACCTTGTCGAAAAACGCCTGCACGGGAAGAAGGATGTCCTGCGCGCTGACCGACACCGAACGGGGCTTGCCCGTCACCGTGTCCCTGCCGTTTATGGTCGTCCTCGTTACGTCGTTATCGACGAGACTTCCTATCTGCACTTTCATGCGTTCGGCGGTGAGCGTGCCGATTTTGAGCGAGAAATAATCCTCGATATGGTTTATTATCATGGCGTCGATGTTTCTTCCGCCCATATTGACGTTCACGCCCGCTATAACGCCGTCCAGAGACACCGCCGCAATATTCGTCGCGCCGCCGCCCACGTCGATTATGAAACACGGGCTGGACTCGGATATCGGGATGCCGAGCCCTATCGCGGTGAGTATCGGGGATTCGACGAAATCTATCGAATACACGCCCGCGCCGTTCAATACTCTCTTGTACTTGTTTATTTCGTCCGCCTCTATCCCGCAGGGAACGGAAAGAACTACGTTAGGTCTTAAACTCAACCTTTTGAGCGTGATTTTATTGAGGAAGTTTTCCGCCATCATAGTCGCCGCTTTCTCGTTATCCACTCCCCCTTCGATTATCGGGAATACGACCGAATTCGCGTCAGCGGTCATGCCTATCAGTTTTTTCGCTTCCACGCCAACCGCTTTCGGCTTTTTCCTGTCGGTAGTGAGCGCGACGACGCTCGGCTCGAAAAGAACTACTCCGTAACCGAGTTGGTATATGCCCGTATTGACCGAGCCCATATCTATTGACACTACGTTGGTTTTCATTTTAAAAACTCCTCGATGCTTTCTTTTATTTCACCTACGGGAAGTCCGACTATATTGTCGAAATCTCCGTCGTAACTTTTAACGAGCGGATAGCCGTCCTGTATTCCGTACGCGCCCGCCTTGCCTTTCCACAGCCCGCTCGCGATATAACTTTCAAGCGTTTCTTCGGAAAGTTCATTGAATATCACCGTACTTACCGAACAGCCCGTCACGCGTTTGTTTTCGCCTAATAAAGCGTATCCCGTGACGACTTTATGCGCCTTTCCCGAAAGCGTTCCGAGCGTCTTTCTCGCCTCGGTTTCGTCTTTCGGTTTCCCTATTATCCTGCCGCCGAAGAAAACGACGGTATCCGCGCCTAAAACGACCGCGCCTTTTCCCGATCGGGAAAACACGTCTTCCGCTTTCACGACAGCCTTTAAAACGGCGAGTTTTTCGGGATCGTCGCCTTCGTCCGCGCCCTCTTTGTCGCTCGGCGTCACCTCGAAAGAAAAGCCCTCTCTTTCGAGTATTTTCTTTCTTCTCGGCGACG
>CADBSX010000126.1 GCA_902797515.1 uncultured Eubacteriales bacterium
CGGATAACGCCCGTATTTTTTCCGTACATCGGACTTATTGTTCGTCCTCGGTCGCCGCGACTTCGCTTTCGACAGTCGCATCTTCCGCTTTTGTCGGCTCTTGTCTTTTAGCGTTCGCGGCGGCGATCTTTCCGCCGACGACGCCTGCGAGAATAGAGGTAATGTCTATGCCCGTACTCTCTTTCACGCCTTCCATCACCTGACTTGCGCTCGTCATAACGTCCTTTACGACTTTCGTCGAATTTCCGTCGCCGTACATCACTATCTTATCCGTCTGCGCGAGCGGCATGGCGGCGTTTTTGACGACTTCGGGAAGGGCGTTGAGGTACATTTCTATGACGGACGCCTCGCCCATCTTCTTCTGCGCTTCCGCTTTTTTCTCGATCGCCTCGGCTTCGGCGAGTCCTTTCGCCCTTATACCTTCCGCCTCCTGTTCCATTGCGTAACGGAGAGCCTCCGCCTCGGCGCGTTTCGCCTGCGCCTGCATTTCGGCTTCGTACTTCTGCGCTTCCGCCTCTTTCTGTCTGCGGATAAGGTCGGCTTCCGCCTCTTTTGCTATTCTGTAATTGTTTGCGTCCGCCTGTTTTCTGACTTCCGCGTCGAGTTGCTTTTCGCGAAGCGCGATGGATTTTTCGGCGAGTTCCGCCTCTTTTTCCTTTCTCGCTATATCCGCGTCGGCTTTGGTTATCTCTATCGTCTTTCTCTGGCTTTCCTGCTGTATGGAATAAGCCGCGTCCGCCTCCGCCTTTTTGGTGTCGGCTTTGACTTTCATCTCCGCCTGCTGAACGGCGAGAGCGGCGTTCTGCTCGGCGATCTTCTTCTCGGATTCGACCTTCACGGCGTTCGCCTCTTCCTGCGCGTGAGAAGTCGCTATCGCTATATCCCTCTGCGCGTTGGCTTTGGCTATCTGCGCGTTCTTTCTTATCTGCTCGACGTTGTCGATGCCCATATTTTCGATCGTGCCGGCGTTGTCCTTGAAATTCTGGATATTGAAATTCACGACCTCTATGCCGAGTTTTTCCATATCGGGAACGACGTTTTCGGTTATCTTCTTCGCCACGCCCTGTCTGTCCTGAACCATTTCTTTAAGTCCGACGGAGCCGACTATCTCACGCATATTTCCCTCTAAAACCTGCGTGACGAGGCTTATAAGTTCTTCTTGTCTCATTCCGAGAAGAGCCTCCGCGGCTTTTTTGAGAAGTACGGGATCGGACGATATTTTGATATTCGCCACTCCGTCCACGTTCACGTTGATGAATTCGTTCGTCGGCACCGCCTCGCTTGTCTTTACGTCAACCTGCATCACTCGGAGAGACAGTTTGTCTATCCTCTCGAAAAACGGAATACGCCAGCCCGCTTTTCCGATAAGTATCCTGCGGCTGAACGGTCCCGAAATGATATACGCGGTGTCGGGAGGCGCTTTGAGGTATCCGAGGATACCGAAACTCACGAGAATTACTGCTGCTACAACTATTAAAACGATTACAAACGGCGGCATTTTTTGCCCTCCTTAAAATTATTCCGCCGAAAGGAAAGAGAAAGCGCGCGCACGACCGAGGCGTGAAAAAAGACTTTCACGGGAAATCCCGCAAAAGTCTTGAATAACTCGTCGGTCCGCGTCGCCGGAGACGTTCTCCCGTTTTGACGACGACGCGCTGAACGGTCGCCCGTTCAGACTCTACTCCCTTTCGGTAAGTATATATTACCATAAATTTTTCCCGTTGTCAATACTTTTTAAAAAATTTTCCTCTCCGACGGAAAATCGGCGGTCAGCCGAGTCTGTTGAATTCCCTGCGAAGTCTCAATACTATCTTCTTTTCGAGGCGGGATATGTAACTTTGAGAAATTCCGAGCATATCCGCGACTTCTTTCTGCGTCTTTTCCTCTTCCCCGCCGAGCCCGAAACGCATATTCATTATCTGCTTTTCCCGCGGATTGAGTTTGGTCATCGCCTCGGAAAGCATTTCCTTTTCCACGTCCGATTCTATATCCTTATATACGACGTCGTTATCCGTGCCGAGCACGTCGCCGAGCAGAAGTTCGTTTCCCTCGTAATCGACGTTTAAAGGCTCGTCGAGGGAAACTTCGCCTTTCAGTTTCACTATTCTGCGAAGATACATAAGTATCTCGTTTTCTATGCACCGCGACGCGTTAGTCGCGAGTTTTATGTTCTTTTCGGCGTTGAAAGTGTTGACGGCTTTTATAAGTCCTATCGTGCCGACGGAAATAAGGTCGTCGAGTTCGACGCCCGTATTGTCGAATTTTCTCGCGATATATACGACGAGCCTGAGGTTGTGTTCGATAAGTTCCCGACGTATGTTTTCGCCGTCGTCGGATAGCCGCGCTATCATTTCCTGTTCCTCGTCCTGCGTGAAGGGCTGCGGAAGGATCTCAACGCCCGAAAGGTAGTTGACGTATCCGCAATCTTTCCCGAAAATTTTACCGAATAATGAAATAAGACCTTTAAACATACTATACTCCTTGACCGAGCGCGAACGGATTTATGCGAATATCGCGCCGAGAACGAGATCGTAATCAGTTCCCCCGACGTCGCCGTCGGGCAAGCCTACCATTACGCTATTAATTATATTCGCGTCGCTTCCGTTATATATCAAAAATTTTTCGGCTTTAAAGACTTTCATATAACTTTTTCCCGCGGCGGTTTTAAAGGAAACCTCGTCGAAAACGACTTTTTCGAGCGCGCCCGAACGCAATAGTTTTTTCTTGAAAGACGGACTGCAAAGAGCGATCGGACTTCCCGTCCTTCCGTAAGAAAGTCTGTTGCCGCTGTCGATAAAGCCCGTTACGGAAAATTTTATCCCGCCTATTATCACCGCGCACTTTCTCGAAAAGTCGGAAACGGTCTTTTCCGCGGTGAATATCTTTATCAGCCTTACCGTGCCGAAAAAGAGGAAGAATACGACCGCGAAGATTATCCCGACGGGAACGGACGAGGAATAAGTCCATACGTTTATATCTATTCCGAGGGCGAAGAACGCGGCGAGCACCGCTCCGCCGAAGAGAAAAGTGTAAAACAGAAAGAGATAAAAGCAGAAAATAAATTGCTTTTTCTTCGCGAATTTTCCCGACGCGGCGACTATTAAAAGGGCGGAAACGAATTTTATTATAAGTAAAAAACCGCCGTTTATATCGAGCAAGGGGAAAACCGCGGCGACCGCCGCGCCGAGCGCGGCGGAGAGGAAAAGTCTCGCCTTTTTCACGTCGAGTTTAAGGCTTATCCTCGCGAGATACACGAGGATAAGATCTATTATGAAATTGTCCGCCAGAACGTACTCGACGTAAACTTCCATAACCAGATTATACTATTTTCAAACGGCAATAAAAAAGGCGATTTTGTAGTATAATAAAAGTTTTTGTCGCACGGCTCGGCCTTTGCCTGCCGAGCGCGAAAAAAAGGCGCGGGGCTTGTGCCCCGCGCCTGAAAGCGATCGGAATAAAAGAAATTTAAAGTATTTCGAGGTTTTTCTTGAAGATACGCCTGAAATCGGGCGCGGCGTTGAGCGCGCTTCTGATTTCGAGCGACGCGTCGCCTTCGACTTCGGTCTTCATAATAACCGAATCGCCGAGAACGTCGCAGTTGAGGTTCTGCACGCAAGACGACATCGACTTGTCGAGACACTCCGCGATCCTGAGCATTATGCCGAGTTTTCTTATCGCGTCAACGTCCTCTTCGGTAACGTAAGCCTTGAATTTTACTATATCGCTCATCGAAAAGTCGTCGTCTTTATGCACGGCCGCGACTAAAGACGCCATTACCATTTCCCTGTTCGTAATACCGTAGATGCTCGCGTTCCGGATTATGTAAGCGGAATGCTTTTCAAAATCGTAATATTTTATAGCCGTTCCCGCATTGTGCAGCATAGCGCATACTTTGAGGATTTTGAGGTACTGTCTCGGGAACTTGTGAAGAACTCTCAACTGTTTGAAGAGTTGCACCGAAAGGTTCACGACGTGTTCGACGTGCTTTTGGTTGCATCCGTAAAAACGGACGAGAGTGTTGAGGCTGTACGATAAAACGTCGCTTATCGGCTTTTCGCAGGTCAGCGGCATTGCGTAATTATACATAATGCCCTCTCTCAAACCGCATCCGGAAATAATTATCTGCTTAAAGTTCATAAAGCTTATGAAACTTTTCGTGACCGCGAGCGCGGCGGGAAGAATATCCGCTCTCGACGACGAAATGCCCTTTATCCTCTTTTTCTTGTCGAGGTCGAGGACTTTTATCATATTGTAGATATTCTCGAATTCTTCCTCTTCTATGCGATAATTATGTACTATGTTGAGCGGGCTCTTTTGCATCATTTTGCTGAGCTTGCAAAGACTTCGCATCGAGCCGCCGACGCCTATCATCTGCGAATCGGGATCGACCTCTTTGAGCCACTCTATGCCTTTGAGTTGTTCGGTGAAAAATTCCTCTATCTTCGCCGCCTGTTCTTCGGGCGGCATCCCGTCCGAGGCGAAAAGTTCGGTGAGCGTCACCGCGCCGAAAGGCAAAGTTTCGTAATTCAAAAGGTTCTTTCTTACGTACCTTATGATCTTCGTACTGCCGCCGCCGATCTCGAGGATAACGCCTTTAGGGATGTCCATCGTATTGATAACGCCCCTGTAAACGTACATCGCCTCTTCTTCCGCGGACAGAACGCGGAGTTTTATTCCGCAGGTCGTCGCGACCTCGTCGAGAAAACTTCTCTGGTTTTTGGCGCGCCTTACCGCCGCCGTCGCGACCGCTATTATCTTTTCGATAGCGTAAGCGTCGCAGAGTTTTCTGAACATTTTGAGAGTTTTGATCGTCTCCGCGATCCTCTGCGGTTTCAGAAAACCGTCTCTTTCCATATCCTTGCCGAGCCTTACGCTCTCTTTCAGTTGGTCAACGACTATAAAATGTCCGTCGCCGAGCATTTCCACTATAACGAGCCTCGCCGTGTTCGAGCCGAGGTCGATAATTCCGATCTTTTCCGAATTTTCCACTTGTAGTTCCTTGCCTGTTATTTATTTACCGCTAAACGGCGCGTTTAAAATTTTTATGCGTAAATAATAACACAGTTTTTTCGATTTGAAAAGAGGCTTTTCCTTTTTTTGTGCATTTTTTCACCGATAATTGTGCAATTTGTCGGGTATTTTATTTTTCTCCGAGAAGCGGAACGTCTTTTTCGAGGCGACGCGGCTTTTCCGTACCGCCTTTTTTGCCGCCGAACGCCTGAAAAACGGCGAGCAAAACGAGGAACGCGCCGAAGAGTTTTTTCAAGACGTCCCCGCCGGACGCGTTGGCTAAAAAACTCGTCGCCGCGCTCGCGAGCGCGGCGGGAACTATGATAAAGCCGAGCCCGTCTCTTTCTACGCGCCCTTTATTGAAATGTATTAAAGACGCTATCGCGGACATAGGTATAAAAGCCGCGAGGTTGATCGCCTGCGCGGACTTTTGCGGCAGTCCGAAAAAGGTCGTCAAAGCGGGGATAAGCAGAGTTCCTCCGCCCATTCCCATGCCGCCGAGCACGCCGCCCGCTATTCCCGTCAAAAAAAACAAAAACCACTTCATAAGAACATTTTTACGCCCGCGACGAACATAAGCGCGGAAAACAGCAAAGATATGCCTTTCGCCTTTATTTTTCCAAGCGCGAACGCGCCTATTATCCCGCCGACCGCCACGCCGAACGATACGGGCAAGCCTTCCGCCGACGGAAAATTTCCCGAAGAATAATATATCGCCGCGCTTACGACCGATACGGGAAGTATCACCGCGATCGCCGTCGCGTGCGCCTTTTTCGTTTCCGCGCCGAGGAAAAAAGCGAGCGCGGGAACGAGTATCATGCCTCCCCCGCCCCCGAAAAGCCCGTTGCACACGCCCGTGACCGCGCCCGCGAAAATGTAATAGATTATTCTTTGCCTTATCGAATATTTCATAAAAGAGTAATATTCTCCGTCGATAGTTTTTTTGAGGGGCAATAAAGCGGTTAAATCTCTGTTAAATGCCCTCGTAGTATGTATTTTCGTTCGTCTTGCTTTAATTAACAAGTATATTATTTTTGGTTATTTAATTAAAACGCTTTCTTGCCCCTCAAAATGCAAAGCACCGAAAAGAGCGTATTTTCAGATGATTTTCGGCGAGCGTGAGCGAAGGTGTACTTGCCGTACATCGAACGAGCGGTCGTCGAAAAGGGCTGAAAAGACACCTTTTCGGAAACTATCGATCGGGGGATATTACTCTTTTTTTATTTTTTCCGTTTTCTGCGTTTTTTATTATCAAATATTTGCAATAATAAAAAAAATATTGTATAATATTAAAGTCTAATATTAAATAGGGCAAAAAAGGTGAATTATGAACAAGACGAACAAGTTTAACTTAAAAGCGTTTCTTACGTTTTTGCTTGTCGCCGTTTTGTCTTTCGCTATGATCTTCTGCGCGGCATGCAATAAGACTTCGACGACGGACGACAACGACGATACGGACGACAAGACGGAAGAGACGAGCGACGCGAAAACCGACGACAAGCAAACGCTTGCAAACGGCGACTTCGAGTTTTACACCGCGTCAACGGCGACTTATCCCGTGTATTCCACGTCTTCTTCGTCGTCTTATAAATGGCAACAGGTCAAAGGCGGGGAATCGGGCAATTACGCCGTTTCTTCCACGGGCAATTCCGGTATAATCGACACGGCGGACGAGCCTTACGGCAAACTCGCCGACGCGAACAAACCTAAAAACGCGGACGATACTTTTTATAATCCGAAAACGCCTTATGCGGAAAATCTCGTCGAAAAGACGGACGACGACGTCGCTGACGTCAGCGGAACGAAAGTTCTTATGATACACAACAAGACGTCGGACGGCAACGGCACGGCGCAGAATTTCTCTTCCACCTCGACGATAACGCTTGCGGCGGGAAAATACGCCGCTCTTTCCGTATGGATAAAGACCAAGGACGTTTCGGGATATAAAGGCTCGGACGAATACGGCGCTTACGTCAAAGTCGTTTCGACGGTCACTCCTTCGGTCGATCCGCTAATCGTCAGAAACATCGACACGGCGGGCGCGTGGAAGAAATACACGGTATATTTAAAGCCTTCCGCGTTTATCACGACGACCTATAAACTTATCCTCGGTCTCGGCGACGGCGACGGAATAGACAAGTACGGCTATACGGAAGGTTTCGCGTATTTTGACAACGCGGAATACAAAATTATAGAAAAATCGGCTTACGACGCGGCTATAACTTCGGGCGTATCCGTTCTCACGAACGACGAAACGGTGACGCCGAAAGCGTACTTCGATATAAACGACAAAACGCTC
>CADBSX010000127.1 GCA_902797515.1 uncultured Eubacteriales bacterium
CGGAGAGTAAACCGACGGACGCCGGTTTAACGGAAAATTAAAGCCGCGGGGCGGTCGCAATTCTGCGACCGCCCCGCTTTTCGTTGTTTTTCGTTTTTTTATACGCCGTAGAAAACGCTCTTATTGCGCAGAACGGGATCGGATATCTTTCCGTTCACCGCGTAAGCAAGCCTTTCGAGGTCGTTTCCCGTTTTTTCGCCTGTATATTTTTCGGAGACCGCCGCCGCTAAAAGAGCGCAGACGTTTTCCGTCGTTTCCGTCTTTTTCGCCGCGTTTTCGGGCGAATTGTCCGAAGATAAAAGATATTCGAGAGAAGAATAGAGGTTTTTCATTTCGGGCAGTTCCGACAGAGCGCGGAACGACCATTTATAATAAGGCCGATACTTTTTTTCGATAAGGAAAGCCGCGTTCATCGCGCGTTTGACGAATTCCGCCGCGCAGACCTGCGCCCCCGCCGTATCGCCCCTTTTTATCATGCGCGGATAATTGTATTGTCCCGCCTGCGCCGCGAGAAGAAGATTTCCCGCGAGTTTTTTCAAAAGCACGTCTTTCGGATAAGACGACAGATACTCCCTCGTCGCCGAAAAAGTTCCCGCGTCGTCGCGGAACACTTCGCCGTTCACCGCCTCGGCGAGGTAGTGTTCGGGAACGGTAAACCACTCGTCGCCCGACAAAAGTCCGTCTTTCTTGCCCGTCTTTTGCATAAAGAAGTCCTCGGCGCGGATAACGCCCCGACGACTGCCGCCGACGGGATCGACTTTATTTCTTTTTACGCCGATAAACTCGGCGGGAAGTTTGTCGTATTCCCGTTCGAGAAGAAAGGCTTGCCGCCGCGAAACCTCTTCTTCGGACGGCAGAACGATTATAAAAGACGGCTCGTAGTCGTGGTCGCGCGAAATCCCGTCGTCATAGCCGAAACACTCCGATCCCGCGCCGAACAGCCCGACGGCGATCTTTCCGCGAAGTTCGGGGAATTTTCCGTCGAGCATCGGCGCGCCGTATTCTTCATAATATCTCTTGCTAAGTTCAAGACCTTTCATATATCCTTTTCGCCGTGTTTCTGAGTTCTTCTTCCGTCGCGAAATATCCGTAATATCCGAATACGGGCGCGCACTTTTCGCAGACGAAAGCGTAATAGCCGTTTTCGGGAACGTTCGGGGAAAATATAAGTTTTTCCGCCTCTTTAAGGTATTTTTCTATCTCTTCCGCGCCGTTTTCGAGCCCTTTTTCCGCCTGAGTAAGGTCCGCGAGGTTCAAAAGCGTTATCGCCCGTTCGGGCTCGCCGTTTTCGGCTTTTTCCATCGCGGAAAGAGCCTTTCCGTATTTTTCGCGCGCTTCCCCGTATCTGCCGAGGTCCGCGAGCGCGAGACCGTAGTTGTTGAAAAGTCCGCCTATCCGTCCGTCGCCGTCCGAAAGGCTTTCGGTATATATCTTTTCGGCTTTTTCAAAGAGCGGAACGGCTTTTACCGCTTCGCCGAACGCCTTGTAAACCGTTCCGACGTTGATATACGCCGTCGCCGCCGACACGGAATTTTCGGAGCAGGCAAGGGGAACGAGCCGAAGAGCCTCTTCGGCGCAATAAATCGCGTCCTCTTTTCTTCCCGTCTTGCGGTAAAGCCCCATAAGTTCGTTGCGGATAAAAAATTCCCCGCCGTCGTCGTTTCCCGCTTTCGCCTCGTCGAGCCAGAAAAGATAGAGTTTTTCCGCGCCCGCGTAGTCGTTCTTTGCGAAAAACTCGTCGGCTTTTCTCTCTATTCTGCCTGTCGGCACGCGTTTTACGACTTTTTTTTCATACGCGTCCGTACAAAACGGGCATCTCGGTTCTTCGTAGTCGTCCGATCCTATCGCTTTATTTTCGTCCATATTTTCATTTTAACACATTTTAAAAAATCTTACAACAAAAAAGAGGAAAAATTCCCCCGAAAGAAGTTTGAAATCCCGCGCGTATATGATATAATTGAAAAGAGGTAAAAAATGCTGATACTCGGATTTCAGAAAATGACTTTGCTCGACTATCCCGGCAAAGTCGCCTGCACGGTATTCACGGGCGGATGCAACTTGCGCTGTCCGTTCTGTCACAACGCGTCGCTCGTCACGGAAGTATCTTCGGCGGAAGAATATCCGGCGAAGGATATAACCGACTTTTTAAAGACGAGGACGAAACTTCTGGACGGCGTCTGCATAACGGGCGGCGAGCCGCTTTTGCAAAAGGATATAAAGGATTTTATAAAGGAAATAAAGAGTATGGGATATTCCCTTAAACTCGACACGAACGGCTGTTATCCCGACGCGCTCGAAGAACTCGTTTCCGAAAACCTCGTCGATTACGTCGCGATGGACGTAAAGAACGCCTTTCCGTACTACGCCGAGACGGTCGGAATAAAAGATCTCGATCTTTCGCCGATAAAGAGAAGTATAAAATTCCTGCTTTCGGGGAAGGTCGCTTTCGAGTTCAGGACGACCGTCGTAAAGGAATTTCACGACGTTTCCCGCATAGAAAAATTAGCGGAAGAGATCGCGGGCGCGCCGAGGTACTTTTTGCAGAACTTCGTCGATTCGGGAAACCTTATAGAAAGCGGACTTCACGCGGCGGAAAGGGAAGAACTCGGAAAAATGGCGGCGGCGGCGAGGAAATACGTAAAGGAAGTCGGCATCAGGGGAATTTAGAACGAACGCAAGTGTTCAAAGGCGGAAAACCGCGGTTAAAGCGCGGTTTTCCGCCTTTTTCGGGCGATTTTGTCTTAACACAATATATTGTGAAAAATTTTTTTTAAAACCACAATATATAGTTGTTTTTTATTTGACAAACGCAATTCCGATGTGGTACAATATGAACACTGCAAATGGAGGAAGAAACAATGTACACGGTGATAAAAAGAGACGGCAAAGAAGTAAACTTTGACCTCGGAAAGATCAAAAAAGCAATAACGAAGGCGTTCGAGGCGTGCGAGACGGAATATCTCGACGACGTGGTGGATTTCCTTACTTTAAAGGTTACCGCCGATTTCCAGCCGAAGATAGAGAACGGCAAAATAACCGTCGAAAATATTCAGGACAGCGTGGAGTCCGTGCTTATAAAGGCGGGATACGACAACGTCGCGAAAGCGTATATCCTTTACCGCAAACAGAGGGAAAAATTAAGAAACATAGGGGGAACTCTTCTCGACTATAAAAAGGTAGTCGATAACTATCTCAAAATCAACGATTGGCGCGTAAAGGAAAACTCGACGGTCACCTATTCGGTCGGCGGGCTTATTTTAAGCAACTCCGGCGCGATAACCGCGAATTATTGGCTTTCGGAAGTGTACGACGAAGAGATCGCCAACGCGCACAGGAACGCGGACATCCATATTCACGACCTTTCTATGCTCACGGGCTACTGCGCGGGCTGGTCGCTCAAACAACTTATTCAGGAAGGATTAGGCGGCGTTACGGGCAAGATAACTTCTTCCCCCGCTTCGCACCTTTCCACCCTTTGCAATCAGATGGTCAACTTCCTCGGCATAATGCAGAACGAGTGGGCGGGCGCGCAGGCGTTCTCGTCTTTCGACACCTATCTCGCGCCGTTCGTAAGAGTGGATAACCTCTCTTATAAAGAAGTAAAGCAGTGCATCCAATCGTTCATATACGGCGTAAACACGCCGAGCCGCTGGGGCACGCAGTCACCGTTCACGAACATAACGCTCGACTGGACCGTTCCCGCCGACCTCGCCGAACTCAACTGTATAGTCGGCGGCAAAGAACTTGACTTCAAATATAAAGACTGCGAAAAAGAAATGGCTATGGTCAACAAGGCGTTTATCGAGATAATGATCGAGGGCGACGCCAACGGCAGGGGCTTCCAATATCCGATCCCGACCTATTCCATAACGAGGGATTTCGACTGGTCGGACACCGAGAACAACCGCCTTCTCTTCGAGATGACGGCAAAGTACGGCACGCCTTATTTCTCGAACTATATAAACAGCGATATGGAACCGAGCGACGTCCGCAGTATGTGCTGCCGACTTCGCCTCGACCTTCGCGAACTGCGTAAAAAATCGGGCGGTTTCTTCGGCAGCGGCGAGAGCACGGGCTCGGTCGGCGTAGTCACGATAAATATGCCGCGCATAGCGTATCTTTCCAAGACAAAAGAGGAATTCTTCGCTCGTCTCGACAAGATGATGGATATATCCGCGAGGTCACTCAAAGTAAAGCGTACCGTTATAACCGAACTTCTCGAAAAAGGGCTTTATCCCTATACCAAACGCTATCTCGGCACGTTCAACAACCACTTCTCGACGATAGGTCTCGTCGGCATGAACGAAGCGGGACTCAATGCGGCGTGGCTCAAAGCGGATATGACGCATAAGGAAACGCAGGACTTTACGATAGAAGTCCTCAACCATATGAGGGAACGCCTTTCCGATTATCAGGAAATGTACGGCGACCTTTACAACCTCGAAGCGACGCCCGCGGAATCCACCGCGTACCGCCTCGCGAAACACGACGTGAAGAAATTCCCGGGGATAATCACGGCGGCGAAGTCCTGCGACGACACGCCTTACTATACGAACAGTTCGCACCTTCCCGTAGGATATACCGAGGACATTTTCTCGGCTCTCGATATTCAGGACGAATTGCAGACGCTCTACACCTCCGGCACGGTGTTCCATGCCTTCCTCGGCGAGAAACTTCCCGATTGGAAAGCGGCGGCGAACCTCGTCAGAAAGATAGCGGAAAACTATAAACTTCCTTATTACACTCTTTCCCCGACCTATTCGGTTTGCAGAAAGCACGGCTATCTCGCGGGCGAGCAGTCTGTATGCCCGATCTGCGGCGAAAAGACGGAAGTTTACAGCCGTATTACGGGATATTACCGCCCCGTTCAGAATTGGAACGACGGCAAGACGCAGGAATTCAAGGACAGAAAGGTTTACGACATCGGGCATTCCAACCTCACGCACAAAGGACCTATAAACAGAGAGGACTGCGCGTGCGAAACGGAAAACAAGGAAGAAGTCAAAGCGGAAGGCGCGGCGGAAAATCTTCTCTTCACGACGGCGACCTGTCCGAACTGCAAGATAGTGTGCGCGATGTTCGATAAAGACGGTTTCCCGTATAAAAAACTTCTCGCGAACGAAAACGCCGAACTCGCGAAACGGTACGGCGTGAAACAGGCGCCGACGCTCGTGGTCGCCGGCAAAGACGGTTTTGAAAAATACGTAGGCGTTTCCGAAATCAAGAAATATCTTAATAAGTAAGTCGCAGCCTACCGTCCATAACGCTTTCGCAAGAAAGTTTTAGGGAAGGGGGACCGCTATAGCGGTGGAAGGGTTTTCGTTTTTACGAACGCGTGAAAAATAAATAAAAATTTAATAAAAATGATTTACGACGTGATAATAGTCGGCGGCGGCCCTGCAGGGCTGACCGCCGCAATATATACGAGAAGGGCGAATAAAACCGTCCTCGTTATAGAAAAAGGAACTTTCGGCGGGCAGATAACCTTTTCGCCGAAAGTCGAAAACATCCCCGGATTTTCGGAAATATCGGGGAACGAATTCGCGGAAAAACTCGTCGATCAGGCTCTCTATCAGGGCGTTGAAACGGAATTTGCGGAAGTAGTCGGCATATCGGAAGAAAACGGCTTGAAAAAGGTCGCGACGGACGGCGGGGAATTTTTCGGAAGAGCGGTGATAATTGCGACGGGCGCGAAACACAGGACGCTCGGAACGGAAGGTGAAGAGAACTATATAGGGAACGGAATATCTTTCTGCGCGGTGTGCGACGGGGCGTTTTACGAGGGAAAAACGGTCGTCGTCGTCGGCGGCGGAAATTCCGCTCTGCAAGAGGCGTTGCTTTTGTCCGACCTCGTTAAAAAACTCGTTATCGTGCAAAATCTCGACTTCTTTACGGGCGAGGCGAAACTCGCCGAAAAACTCACCGCGAAAGAAAACGTCGAAGTCGTATTCGGCGCGACCGTGGAAAGGTACACGGGCGGCGAAGAGTTGGACGGGATAGATATTGTGAAGAAGGGCGGCGAAAAAGCGCATATCGCGGCGGACGGAGTTTTCCTCGCCGTAGGACTTATTCCGCAGAACGACGTTTTCAAAGACGTTATCGGTCTCGACGAAAGAGGTTATTGCGATTCCGACGAGAGATGCCTTACGAAAACGGAAGGCGTATTCGTCGCCGGCGATTGTCGGAAAAAGAAGACCAGACAGGTCACGACCGCCGTTTCCGACGGCGCGGTCGCGGCTTTGGCGGCGTGCGAATATATAGACGATCTGAAATAAAAAAAAGTCGGATTTACGCGCGCGGCGGACGAAAACTCGTCCGTCGCGCGCTTTTTCCTCGCCGATTTGCCGTTTTTTTTATTATATATTTGACTTTCCGATAAAAATTTTATATACTTTAAAGGCGTATGGCTAATGTGGATAAAGGCAAAATCGGCGGATTTTCGATACGGAAACTTATAGTCGTTATGGCTGCTATAACGCTTATCATTTCCGCGTCGCTTATTTGGTCTTCATACAGGACTTACTCGCTTTCCGAAAAAATGCGGCTTTCGACGACGGAATACGTCGAGGCGGGAAGCGCGGCGCAGGATATGCAAAGCGCGTCGGACTATCTCACCGAGCAGGTCCTCTTTTTCGTCTGGTACGGCGAAAAGATATATTTAGACAACTATTTCGAGGAAAGCGAAGTGACGCGTCGCCGCGAGAAAGCCCTTGAAAAAATACAGAGAAAGTTTTCGGGAACGGAAGAGTTCGCCGCGCTCGAAAAGGCTTACGAACAGTCCCGAAGTCTTATGAACAGGGAATATTACGCGATGCGCTTAAAAGCGGAATCCCTCGGATACGATTTGTCCGTACTTCCGTCCGCGATATCCGCGGTCGTATTAAACGGCGAAGACGAGGAGTTATCGCTTGAAAAAAAAGGCGACCGCGCGATGGAAGTCGTTTTCAGCGAAGAGTACCGCGCGGAAAAGAGCGTAATCTCGTTCAACACGAAAATATGTCTGACTAAACTCGTCGGCAAGTTGCAGTCCGAACAGCAAACGGCTCTCGGTAAGTTCACGCTTATGGTCGTGATACAGCAAATTCTTATAGTCGTCCTTATAATTATGGTACTCGCGGCGGGAGTGCTGTTCGCGACGCAGATAGTGAGTCCTCTTCTGATGTCGATCCCGAACATTGAAAAAGACGGCAAGATACAGGCGAAAGGCGCGAAGGAATTCAGAATACTCGCAAGCACCTATAACAGGATATACGACGACAACCGCGAGAGCAAGGAAAAACTCGCCTACGAGGCTTTGCACGACGGATTGACGGGCGTATTCAACCGAAAGGGCTTCGAGATAGAACTTAAAAAGCAGAATATTTATCCCTACGCGCTCCTTCTTATCGACGTTGACAATTTCAAAGGCATAAACGACGAATACGGACACGAGGTAGGGGATAAAATACTGATAAAAGTCACCGAAACGGTAAAGACGCGTTTCCGCGCGGACGACGCGCTGTGCCGTATGGGCGGCGACGAATTCGCTCTTATAATGCCTCGCGTCGGAAAAGAACTTAAAAACGCGGTCGCTATGAAGATAGAAGAGATAAACGCGAAACTCGGCGTCGCGAGCGCGGATTGCCCCGCGGCGTCGGTCAGCGTCGGGATAGCGTTCGCGGGCGAAGACAGCGTCGCGGATATTTACAAATGCGCCGACACGGCTCTTTACAGAGTGAAGAAAAGAGGAAGAAGAGGTTACGCGTTTTACGAAGAATAAAAAAGAATGATATAAAACGCCGTTTGCCGCATGCGGGAAACGGCGTCTCGTTATCGGAATAATTTTCTCAACTTCCGAGAATATCGACAAAGCCGATCGACTTGAACGAAATATTGTCGAGATTTGGAGCGTACGTCATAACGGTATAGCCTTCGACGTTTTCGAGAACGGCTATATCTGCGGTCGTTCCGATGTTGAGTTTTTCGGTCGAAACGAAACTTTCGTCGCCTTTTTTATTTGAAGATTCCATCTTGCTCGAAATTTCTCCGAACGCCGTAGGGGAGAGCGCGAGCGAATAGTTTATTTTCATCGTGCCGACGCTCGCGTTGAGTTTATCAAGGTCTTCGGGATCTTCGGTCGGCGTGGTGGGGATGTTCAGCGACGAATAGAAAGACGCGTTCGCTATCGAAAATTCTTTTTCGAGCGAAACGGTCACGAAGTCGCCGTTCTTTTTAACGTTGAAAATATCCGCGCCGAGAAGAGAAAACATTAACGTGTCTAAACCTGCGGCGGCGAAATAAGATTTGCTCACCGCCTTCGCCGAAAACTTGTTTATAAGGTAGTTCACCGCATATTCGTAAGCGTATTCGTCCACGAATTTATAGACGGTCTTGACCGTATCCGACGTGACTTCGACGTCGTTTTCCGTTCTGTTGTATTCGTAAAGACAGCAGAAATCCTCGCCTATTTTTCCGAGGTAATAGGAAGTGGAAGTATCGGTCTTATCGGAGTAATCTTTAAGGACGCCGTCTTCGTCCGTTTCCTTTCCCGTTTCGGTTTCCGTCGTGCGCGTCTTTACCGTGACGAAGACGACTTCGTTTATAGTCTTGACGTTCACCGTCTGTTCGGTGCTGTTTACCGTTTTAACGGAAAACTCGCCTGTGGTCGTCTTTTCGGCGTCGGCGGATGCCTTATACTCTATTTCATGTACAGAGGTGTTTTCGGACGAAGACGTGTAAACGGAGTTAAGATCCGCGAAATTTTCGTAGCCTTCGTGTTTGGCAAAGTAGTCTTCCGCGCGAGAGGTTGCGACTTCGGTCGCGTCGGCGAAGGAACTTTTACCCGCTTTATCGGCGTTTCCGCAGGAAACGGCGGTAAAAACGACTGTTGAGGCAAGCAATGCCGAGATAAGTTGTTTCTTCATTTTCAAATCTCCTTTTTTTAATTTTAATATGTATAAATATATAAATTTATATACATATCCGAAAATAAGATAATAAAAAAATACGGTCAAACGCGCTTTCTGTAAAGGTAGCGGAATTCTATGAACAGAGAAGTGACGAGAAGAGACAGCGAGAGTATTACCGCCGCCCAGAACTTCATCGCGTCTGGGCGATCGTCCGTCATAACGAATTTGCTCGGAACGAAACCGACTTTGCCGTTGCCGTAAGAAATAAGAGTATAATCGCCGTCCGTTCCTACGACGGAAACTTTGGTCTTTAAAAGAAGTTCGTCCGAAACCGTTTCCTTGTCCTCCTCGTAAACGTAAACGCCCCCTCTTTTCCAGACGTAAGCGTTCCGCCGTTCCGTGCCGCGGTCTTCCGTGATAACGTTATCTATAAGGAAACTTTCGGGAATAAAGCCGTAGTTTCCGTCTTTTTCGACCACCGAATAGACAGTGCCGTTGAAATCGAGCGAGCCGACGAGGTTAAGGGAAGTGAATTTTCCGACTTTGTAGCCCGTCTTGTAAGCCTCTTCGAGTACGGGAACGGAATACGTGGCGAAAGACACTACCGAAAACGCCTTTTCGTCTTTGTCCTCGACGTGCTTATACGGCGAAACGAGGTCGATCGTCCTCGCTATCACGGTCGTCTTATCGCGGATAACGAGCGAGTATTTGTCGCTTACCGGAAACGCGGCGTAGTCATTTTCGTCGTTTACGTTGGTATATCCCGTGAAATCGAAATATTCGCCGCTTAAATCGTCGAGCGAAACGGTAAACGCTTTCGCCCCGTCTTTTATATGCGCGTAAAGCCTGTTTTTGTCAAAAGCAACGGAGAAACCGTCGGGAACGACCATCTTTCTCGCGGTCGTGACGTCCATTTCTTCGGGCGCGTCGTTGGTAAGGATAAGTCCCTCGAAAATGAAGTACGCCTTTTCGGAATCGCAGGAAAGGCACATCGACTTCGCGGGATCTATGTTTCCGAGGTTTACTCTGTTTATTTTGAGTTCTTTCGAGAACACTTTTTCGTTTCCGCGATAGCACTCGACCATATTGTCGTCGTAGAGCGCGTAGATCTTGCCGTCGAGGTCGGTTTGAATATTTTTCAGTTCGCCGAGCGAGAGCGGCGCGGAAGTAAGGAAGGAATTTTCGCCGCCGTCGAATACGTAGTACTCGTATTCCGTCTGCGTCTTTATCGCGTAATATACCGCGCCGAAGATATCGACCGCCATCTGACAGGTCTTGTTTTCGTCTATCGCCGTTTTCATTACGTTTTCGATAGTCCCTATTCCGTCCGAAAGCGGAATTTTATATACGCAGGCTTGGTTCGCCTGTTCGCGCACGGTGGAAAGGACGTAAAACGCGTTTTCCGAATAGAAAGTATCCGCCGCGACGTTGTCGAGGGGGATAGTCGTAATTCCCGAAAGGGAAAGGATGTTTTCGTCGTCCGTGCTCTCGATTTTCCCGATTTTTAAAAAGTCCGAACCGGTCGTATAAGCGACGTAACCGCCGCCCGCCGAAAACGCCGTCGCCGCTTCGGGAAGGGCTATTCTGTTATAGGTCCTTATCCCGCCGACGTTGTTTATCACGACTATGCTCTTGTTCTCGTCGAGCGCGTATATCTTGTCGCCGTCTATCGTTATGTCTATCGCGTCGTTGAGCCTGTTCACGGCGCGTGAATTAGTGGTGATGGCGAATTCCGTAAATTCGTTGTCGGTAAGGTCTATTTCCTGAACGGCTTTTATGTACTTATCGACTATCCAGAGTTTGCCTTCGACTATGCAGATGCCCTGCGGTTCGTAAACGCTCGAAATATCCGCGTCTGCGGTCTTTACGGACGAGCGGACTATCTCGCTCGCCGTTCCCGTCGCCTTTGAAAACGAGAAGATGCCGTTCGTGCAGGAAAAGTAGAGGTTGTCGTCCGACGGATCGGGATTTTCGCAGATACATTTAATTCCCTCTATCGTCTCCGCGGCGTTGAGCCGTTCTTCGGGCGAAGAGGCGTCCTCGGGATCTTTGCGGTAAATATCCGTATTCTGATCGGAATAATAAACGTATCCGTCTTTCGAGAGGTGAATATTGGTGACGTTGTTCCGCTCGATCTTTTTCGACGGGAGTTCCGTCACCGAAAGGTCGCTTGCGGAATAGTAGAAATCGTAGAAATTTATATCGGAATTAGTCGCGACGCAGAGCGAGTCTCCGAATATCGCGAAACAACTGCACGTAACGCCGTCCAACGTCTTTCTCGTAAACGCCGAGCCGTCGGATATATCGACGTAAAAGAGTTTGTTGCTCGCCGAGAACAAGAGGAAATTGCGGTAAATGAACAGATTAGGAACGCCGACCGTGTTGTTCAGGTCGGAAATATCCATAGCGAGGAAAGTTTCGTTTTTATAGACGACTATTTTCCCCTGATGCGAGATCGCTACGACGTCGCCGCCCGCGTCGGAATATCGGCATATCGCGTAGGGATTTTCGAGTTTATAGTATTGCAGATAACTCGTCGGCAAAAACATTTCCGTGCCGATGGTCGGAGTATCGTCGGCGGCGGCGGGAGCGGGATTTGCGAACGGCAAAAAGGCGGCAACAGCCATTGCCGCGAGTATTAAACCGATCCGAAACTTCCGCATAAGGTATATCGAGCCTCCGTCGCTTTATTTATCGTATAAGTATATTCATTATAACATACTTCGACAAAATACACAACTTTTTTTCAAAGTATTTATATTAAAAACCGTATTCCTCGATTATTCTTCCTACGGCGTCCTCTCCGTTGGAGAAAGGATAAGTGAAAACCTGTTTTTTCAGAGTCTCTTCCGCGTTCGCGACCGCGATCCCGAGCCCTGCCGTTTTCAGCATTTCGAGGTCGTTCAGACTGTCGCCGACCGCGAGGACGTCCTGCGTCTTTACGCCGTATCTTTCCGCGATGAACGAAAGCGCCTTTCCCTTCGAGCAGCCCTTGACGCAGACTTCGACGAGGTTTTCCCCGCCGGAAGTGATAAAATATCCGTCGCCGAGCGCGTTTTTGAGCGTTTCTATCGTTCCGTCGCGGTCTTTTGCGGGCAACATAGACAGTATTTTATTCAGACGGATTTCGTTTTTTCCGACGAACTCCGAGAGTTTTTCGCTCGGAATTATCCCTTTCGTGCCGGTGAGTTTTTCGTAGAGTTCGAGATATTTCGTCTTTGCCGACGCGAAAAAGCGGTCGGGCTCGTAACACTGCGCGTAAAATCCGAGTCTTTCGATCGTTTCGAGCGCGAATACGCCTTGCTTGACGGTAAGAGACTTCGAATATATCGGCTCTCCGCTCTCTATATCCGCCACGAGCGCGCCGTTGAAACAGGACACGAGCCCTTTAAGTCCGAGAGCCCTCACTATGCTGATTATAGATTGAAAAGAACGCCCCGTCGAAACGGCGAAAAGTCCGCCGCGGGACAGATGCCCCTTTACCGCGCGGAGAGTTCTTTCCGAAACTCTCTTTTCGTCGTCACATAAAGTTCCGTCGAAGTCCGATATTATAAGCCTGTATTTCTTTTTATCCATAGCGACAAAATTATATCATACGCCGCCGAAAAAAGTCAATCGAATAGCCCCTTTTATAAATTTTGTAAAAAATATTACATAATTCCGTTGACAAATTATATAAACGGTGATACAATATTCGCGAACACAAAGAAGCAACGATATGGACAAATCGGTTTACAGCGTTATGATGAGCGACGGACTCGTGGCTCTTCTCGATCGCGAGGCGTACAGGCAGGGCGTGTCGAGGTCGGTGATGCTCGATCGGATACTCGCGAATTATTTTTCGGTCGAAACGGACGAGATGCGCGCGGGCAGCATTTTCGGGATAATGGAGAGGTTCATAGGCGGTTACGACGGTCTGAAATTCGTCAATCAGGCGTCGGGATATATGGCGGCGGTGCAAAGCGCGCTCGCCTATAAATACAATCCGACGGTAAAGTATTCGGTCGAACTCTTTCCCGCAGGCGATCTCGGACAACTGAAAATATCCCTCAGGTCGAGGAGCGAGGCTCTGCTCGCGGCAATGGAAGAGTTTTACGGATTTTTTATGAAACTCGAAAAGAAATATATAGGCGAGAGGACTTACGGATACGACGGAATAAGGTTTACGAGAGTGTTTTTACGGCAAAAGGACGCCACCGGCGAGCAACTCGGCGAGGCGATAGCGCGGTACGTATCCGATTTCGACCGCTATCTCGGCAAGTTTTTCGCGGGGGGCGGAAGTAAAGAAATACTTGAATATATCGAGGCGGAATACGTCGGAAATATGAAGGAAAAGGAAGTGATTTTATGAACGGCAACAATCTGACTCAAAAGGCGACGGACGCGCTCGGAAGAGCGGCGGAACTCGCGAGGGAATACGGAAACAGGGAAATAGCGCAGGAACACGTTTTATACGCCCTTCTTTCTCAAGACGGCGGACTTATCCCCGAACTTATGAAGAAGTCGGGAATAGACGCGGACGGTATGAAAGAGGACGCTCTTTCCGCGGTCGAAAAACTCGTCCGTGTTTCCAACGGAAACGGCGAATATCTTTCGCAAGCCTTAAACGACGCCCTTTCGGTCGCGGAAAAGCAGGCGAGGGAAATGAAAGACGAATACGTTTCGGTCGAACACGTGTTCTACGGATTTATCGAAAAGCCGAGCGCGGAAGTAAAGCGGATATTTGAGAAATACGGCGTAAATAAAAGCGGATATTTAAAATCGCTTTTGTCCGTTCGGGGAAACGTGAGAGTTACGAGCGACAATCCCGAGGACACCTACGACGTACTCAACAAATACGGCGCGGACCTCGTGGAACGGGCGAGGAGCGGGAAACTCGATCCCGTTATCGGCAGAGACGCTGAAATAAGGAACGTGGTGCGTATTCTGTCCAGAAAGACGAAGAACAATCCCGTGCTTATCGGCGAGGCGGGCGTCGGCAAGACGGCTATCGCGGAAGGGCTCGCTATAAGGATAATGAAAGGGGACGTGCCCGAAAATTTAAAGAACAGAAAACTCTTTTCGCTCGATATGGGCGCGCTGATCGCGGGCGCGAAGTTCCGCGGCGAATTCGAGGAAAGGCTCAAAGCCGTGCTCTCGGAAGTCAGAAAGAGCGAGGGGAAAATAATCCTCTTTATCGACGAACTGCATACGATAGTCGGCGCGGGAAAGACGGACGGGGCTATGGACGCGGGCAATCTCTTGAAGCCTATGCTCGCGAGGGGCGAACTGCACTGCATAGGCGCGACCACGCTTGACGAATACAGAAAATACATCGAGAAAGATCCCGCTCTGGAACGGCGTTTTCAGCCCGTAACCGTCGCCGAGCCGACGGTCGAGGACACGGTTTCGATACTTCGGGGACTAAAAGAGAGATACGAGGTCTATCACGGCGTAAAAATACAGGATAACGCGCTTATAGCCGCGGCAACGCTCTCGAACAGATATATCACGGACAGGTTTCTGCCCGACAAAGCGATAGACCTTATCGACGAGGCGTGCGCCATGATAAAGACCGAAATGAACTCGATGCCGAGCGAAATGGAAGACGTTTCGAGAAAGATAATGCGGTGCGAGATCGAGGAAACTTCGCTTAAAAAGGAAACGGACGAACTCTCGAAAAAACGGCTCGAAGATTTAAGGCGCGAACTTTCCGAACTGCGCGGAAAATACGCCGAAATGAACGCTAAACTTCAAAACGAGAAAGAGGCGATAGGAAAAGTCCAGAGACTTCGCGAAGAGATAGAGGCGACGAGCGGCGAGATAGAGCGCGCCGAAAGGGAATACGACCTCGACAAGGCGGCGGAACTCCGTTACGGAAAACTTCCCGAACTCAAAAAGGAACTCGAAGAGAGCGAAAAGGCGACCGCCGAAAACAAAGAGGACGGACTTCTGCACGACAAAGTCACCGAAGAGGACATAGCGAAGATAATAGGCAGATGGACGGGCATTCCCGTCGCGAGGCTTATGGAAGGCGAGCGGGAAAAACTTTTAAGGCTCGAAGACATACTTCACGAGAGAGTGATAGGTCAGGACGAGGCGGTGAGATCGGTCGCCGAGGCGATACTCCGTTCCCGCGCGGGAATAGCCGATCCGTCCAAACCGATAGGCTCGTTCCTGTTTTTAGGACCGACGGGCGTCGGAAAGACCGAACTTGCCAAAACGCTTGCGGCGGCGCTCTTCGACGACGAAAAGAATATGGTAAGAATAGATATGAGCGAGTATATGGAAAAGTTTTCCGTGTCGAGGCTCGTAGGCGCGCCCCCGGGATACGTCGGCTTCGAGGACGGCGGTCAACTTACCGAGGCCGTAAGGCGCAAACCGTATTCCGTAGTCCTTTTCGACGAGATAGAAAAAGCGCATCCCGACGTTTTCAACATACTTTTACAGGTGCTCGACGACGGCAGGATAACCGATTCACAGGGCAGAACGGTCGATTTTAAGAATACGGTCATAATAATGACGTCGAACCTCGGCTCGTCCGCGATTCTCGAGGGGATAGACGACAACGGCAATATCACCGAAGAGGCGAAAGAAGAGGTGAAAAAACTTCTGAAATCGTCGTTCAGACCGGAATTTCTCAACAGGCTCGACGAAATAGTGTTCTATAAGCCGCTCACGAAAAAAGAGATAGGCGGCATCGTCGATCTTCTGCTTAAAGGACTTAAAGACAGACTGAAAGAAAAACAATTAGACCTCTACGTCACCGAGAGCGCGAAAGACCATATAATCTGGAAGGGATACGATCCCGTTTACGGCGCGAGACCGCTTAAAAGGTATCTGCAACACTCCGTCGAAACTATGATAGCGAAAAAGATTATCGCGGGCGCGTTCAACGCGGGCGAAACGGTGGTGGTGGACTGCGACGGCGACGATCTGACCGTTTATCCGAGGTAAAATCTTATAATATTATAGTAAAACGCGCGCGTGAGTACACGCGCGCGTTTTACAATTTATAATTTTATAATTTTTGACGCTATCCGTCCGTTTTTAAGCGTAATTCTGTCAACAAGAAAAAGCGGACTTATGTTTTTTTGTCATACCGAGCGAGCCGCAGGCGAGGCGAGCGTATCCGCCCGTGGTTATGCGAGAGATATGAAAAAACGAAAAGCCCCTTTCGTCACTTCGTGACACCTTCCCCATTGACTATTGTCAATAGGGCAGGCGAGAAAGAGAGCGGGCAAAACGAAAGGCGTAACAACTCGCTTCCCCTAAACGGAACGGTTGGGGGAAGTCCCCGAAGGGGGATAGGGGGAAAACAGGATGTCAATGTTCGCCGCAGGCGAATATTCTTGCCGAGGGATTCCCGCTTGCGGGAAACGGCAAACAAAAAACAAGAATATCCGCTTTTAAACGGACGTTAAGATAATTTATACTTATGGAAAAAAGCGAAAATCAAAAAGTGATATAAGTACAACTTATGGCAGGTATAAGTAATTCTAATACCAAAAAGAGGCAAAAACGATTGACTTTTCTTGAAAATTTGGTATAATTATTTGTAATACTTTAAAAAAATCGAAAAAAAGGACAAGGCCTTGTCCTTTTGTGAAACTCTTCGAGTTTCACAAATCCCCTTTAACAGGAAAAAGGTAAAAAATTTACGGGTGAGCGCACGCCCGAAGATTTAAAATAGTTTAAAAGAATTTTGGAGGTAAACAAAAATGAAAAAGATGTCTAAATTCCTATCAGGCGCTCTGGTAGCGATGCTGGCTCTCGGTATGACCGCCTGCGGCGGAACTAATAATTCCGGCAATAACAACGGCGGAGACGGCAACAACAACGGCGGCGGCAACGGCGGCGAGCAAGGTTACGTCAGTAATTACGTTGCGCCGAAGTTTTCCGCGCTTGAATACGGCGCAGACGGCAAACCGACTCAAGCGAGTTATTACAAGAGGTCGGACGAAATTTTCCAGTACATTTTCGGAGAATATGACACAACTTACGCGAAAGCGAAATTAACCACGAATACTATAGCGGAAAGATATGCTCTTATGGCTATCGCCGAGGCTAAACTTCTTCAGACCGGCGTTCTTCTTCCTCTTTATTCGCAGGGCGGTTCGTATGCTTTGACGGCAATGGCTCCGAGAACGGCATCCACGGCGCTTTTCGGTAACGACGAGTACAGATATCACAACGTTGTCGTCGCGAATAAACTTATCACGGCGGAAGATCGTGCCGCTTTAAAAGAAAAGTGGTTGGCGGCGGAAAGCGCGTCGGCATACGAAGCGCAGGCAAAAGCGTATCTGCAAGAAAAAGGTTATACCGTTGAAAACGAACTCAATATCGCTTATTCCACCGATCCGCAGACTTGGGACGCTCTCGCTACTTCGCAAGCCGAAGACAGCAAGGCGATCGTAAACCTTTACGACGGACTTGTCGAATATGACAACAAGAACTTCGAGCAGCCCGCTCTCGCGACGAGTTACAGCGTTTCGGACGACGGTTTGAAATATACGTTCCTGATCCGTGACGGCGTCGTCTGGGTCAATAACGACGGAACGAAATACGCCGATCTTACCGCGGACGATTTCAAAGCCGGTTTCCAGCACATGCTCGACTGCGCGGACGACGGTCTCGGCTGGCTCGTTGAAGGCGTTGTAAAAGGCGTTGAGGAATATATAGCCGGAGAAACTACCGATTTCGACGACGTCGGCGTTACGGTAAATACGGAAGAGAACAGTATCACTTACGAACTTACCGAGCCCGCTCCGTATTTCCCGACCATGCTTTCCTACGGTTTGTTCGCGCCTATGTGCAGAAGTTATTTCCTCGCGAAAGGCGGCGCGTTCGGCATGACCGAATACGACGAGGCAAAGACGGCGGATACTTATACTTACGGAAAGACTTTCAGCGACGTTTTGTCCTGCGGGCCTTACGTTGTGACTACTCACACCGCTGAAAATACCGTAGAATTTACGAAGAATCCGCTTTACTGGAACAAGGATAACGTGACGATAAACAAGATTACATGGAAATATAACGACGGCACGGACAATACCAAAGCGTATAACGACGTTCTTAATGGAACGATCGACAACGCGGGACTTAACGAAGTTTGTCTTGCGACCTCAAAGGCGGAGACATCTACTTATGAAGGAAAGAACGTGTTCACGGGATACGCTTACGTTTCCGATACCGACTCTACGACGTACTGCGGTTGGCAGAACGTGGACCGCGGTATCTGGACCAACTATAACGACGTGACGAAAGTCGTTTCGACGAAGACGAAAACCGATAAAGAAAGATCGGCGGCGGCTATGTTCAACAACCACTTCCGTCTCGCTCTTTCCTATTCGCTTGACAGGGCGGCGTATAACGCTGTTGACGTCGGCGAAGAATTAGCGGAACTTTCTCTTCGTAACTCTTACACGCCCGGCAATTACGTAATACTTCCGAGCGACGTCACCGTGAAGATAAACGGAACGGATACGACGTTCAAGAAAGGAACGAATTACGGCGAAATATTGCAGGCTCAACTTACGGCGGACGGTTCTCCGATAAAGGCTTGGAACACCGAACTCGACAGCAGCGACGGATACGACGGATGGTATAGTATCGAGAACGCGCGTAAAGAACTCGAAATGGCTATAGCCGATATGAAAAAGATCGGTATAGAAATCTCGGCGGGCAATCCTATTTATCTCGATCTTCCTTGCGTGACTTCCAACGCTACGCATCTTGCGAGAGCGCAGGTTTATAAGAAATCGGTTGCAAATGCGACGGAAGGTAAGGTCGTTATAAACATAGTCGATTGTCCTACGGCCAAAGAAAGAAGTGCGGCGACTTACAGTTACGGAAAAGGTTATAACGCCAACTACGATTTGAGTCCGTATTCCGGCTGGGGTCCCGACTACGGCGATCCGCAGACTTATCTCGATACGTTCATCGGCGGCGGCGCGGGATATATGACGAGAAACGTAGGTATTTTCTAATTATCTGAAAGTGCGCAATTAACAAAACTTATTGCAATAAAGAGAGGGATTTTTCCTTCTCTTTATTGTGGTAAAAGAGGATTTTATGACTAAATATTTATTGAGGCGTTTACTGCACGGTTTAGTGTCGGTAATAGCCGTCGTTGCAATCGTTATGCTTATGATATATTCTTTTCTTGACAAAGAAACGATATTCAGCGGCGACGGACAACTCGCAAAACTTCAAGATAACGCATTGACGGTTTATAAATACCGTCAGTGGGAAAAGTACGGATATCTCGATTACGTGCCGTACACCGATTATCTCGCGTCTTTGGTAAAAAGCGGCGAGATAGATTCCGCAAAAAGGGACGAGGCGGCGAAGATAGGAAGGACGGAAGACAAAGACAGTGAAACCGTTGCCGAATACGTCGCAAAATTCAGAGAATCATATACAAAAAAAGGATATACGGTTGTGAGGCTCGACGCGAGCGTTTTCAAAGGAAAACTGCTCACGGGCGGCGCGCAACAACTTTTCGCATATAAAAATATCCCGGTATTATCCCGTTTATGGACGTACGTTACGGGGATATTCGAGTTCGATAATATACATTACGCAACGGGGGACGTAGGTAAAAGAGGAATATCTTTTACGTTTTTCGATCCCGCGTACGGCGGGAAAAAGTTTTCGCCCGCGATTATAGGCAACGGGACTAAACATAAATACTTATTATATTTTGACAATAAATTTCCGTTTATTCATCAGAACCTTATAAAAATACATCTCGGGTCTTCTTATTCCGTCAACAGGGACGTGGACGTTTTCGATACAATGACTAACGCGCAAGGAACTCTCTTGAAAGAAAACACAGTTTATCCTACGTCGCTCACCGAATACAGTTCGGACGATCTGCATACTCTTACGTATTCGGAAGGCTCTCTCGAAAACGGCGGAGAATTCGCGCAGGCGAGATTTACCGACGATTATACGATAACGACCGCGCGCCGCGACGGAAAATCGAAAATAGGCTATTCGTTCACGATAGGCATTATATCGGTGATTATGGCGTATCTTCTCGGCGTTCCGCTCGGCGTCTTAATGGCGAAAAACAAGGATAAATTTTTCGATAAATTAGGCACGATATATATTGTATTTATAATAGCAGTGCCCTCTCTCGCTTATATATTCTTATTTAAGACGATAGGCGGAAAAATGGGACTTCCTACGACGTTTGACGTCACGGCGGAAACGGCTCTTATGTACGTTTTACCTATCGTTTCGCTTGCTCTTCCCTCGATAGCGGGGCTGATGAAATGGATGCGGCGGTATATGATAGATCAGTCGAACGCCGATTACGTCAAATTCGCGCGGTCGGGCGGTCTTTCGGAAGGTGAAATTTTCAGAAATCACATTATGAAAAATGCGGCTATCCCGATAGTGCACGGCATCCCCGGGAGCGTTCTCGGATCGCTGGTCGGGGCGATAATCACCGAAAGAGTTTACGTCGTTCCGGGCGCGGGGAATTTGCTCACCAAAGCGATAAACAGTTTCGATAACGGCGTAATCGTAGGCGTTACTTTATTTTACGCCGTTCTTTCAGTCGTTTCTATTATTTTAGGCGATATATTGATGTCTATGGTCGATCCGAGAATTTCTTTCTCGACGAAAGCGAGGTAAAAATGGAAAACGAACTTATAGATTTAAAAGAATTCAATATGTCGGATGAAGAGTTATTCTCTCACTTCGATATAAATCAGTACGAATCGGAAAAGATAACCGCTCCGAGATATTCTTACTGGAAATCGGTTTTCAGAGTATTTTTCAAAAAGAAAATAAACGTTTTCCTTTTGGCTTTGCTCGGATTTTTGGTTATATTTACTTATATCTATCCGTTGTTTTCCGGTTATGATGAATTTGAACACGTAATGACTCAAGGAGCGAAACACCTTACTCCTTCTGAGGCCATGAAAACGTTCGGTTATAATATCCACTGGATACTCGGTTCGGGGGACGTCGGTCAATCGACTTTCGACGCGCTTTGGAACGGCGCGAAGATATCCGTTACGCTCGCCTTTATCTGCGCCGCGATAAATATGACGATCGGCGTTATAATCGGCGCGATCTGGGGTTTCTCGAAAAAAGTCGATATGATAATGACGGAAGTATATAATATACTCGGAAACGTACCTTACGTTCTTCTTATTTCCGTTATCGTTATGATAATGTCCGCAAGTTTTTGGTCTATGGTTTTCGCTCTTACGGTGACCGGTTGGCTTGCAATAGCATATTTTATCAGAACGCAAGTGGTTATAATAAGGGATAGGGAATATAATCTCGCGTCGCGCTGTCTGGGGACTTCGATATTCAAGATAGCGTTGCGAAATATTCTTCCGTTTATGACTTCCGTTATAGTTACTCTTCTTGCAACCGAAATTCCATCCTATATATCATATGAAGTATTTTTGTCTTATATAGGTATGGGACTTGCGGATATGTCTCTGGGAAAACTTATATATGCGGCGGAAAGCGCGATGGTAACTCCGGGAAGACAAATAGAATTCTGGGCGCCCGTGGCGATATCGGCTATAATAGCGGTGGTCTTATACGTGGTCGGGCAGAATCTCGGCGACGCGTCCGATCCGAGAACGCATATGTAAAGGAATGTTCTTTAAGTTCCGTCTTTTTTCACGGCGTTGTCTGTACAAAGAGATTTCTCTGAATTTAGTTTGTCATTCTGAACCGACTTACATGACGGACAAATGAAGAATCTACTTTAATTCAAGTGAGATCCTTCGTGAGCAACACAAGAGGCAGCTCTCAGGATGACAAAGAAAAAGGATAGAATGACAAAGACAAAAGCATAATTAAAGCGCAAGCATAAAAGGATATAAAAATGTCAGAAAACGAAAAGAAAGTTTTGCTTTCGATCAAAGATTTAGAGGTTAAATTCCGAGTCCGCGGCAGAATTCTCACCGCGATACGCGGTATCTCTCTCGATATTTACGAAAACGAGGCGATAGCGATAGTCGGCGAGAGCGGATCGGGCAAATCGGTGTTTACTAAAACTTTCGCCGGAATGCTCGACTCGAACGGCTTTATCTCGAACGGCAGTATCGTATTCGACGACGAGGACCTCGCCGAAACGAAAGTGAAGACCGATAATTTTATAAAGGGCTGGATAAAGAATATCGCGAGAAAACTCGACGGTTATTCCGCGCTCGAAAGCGGCGCGGACATCATGAAAGAAATGCTCGCTTTAAAGTCCGAAAAAAGGATAAAGAGTACTTTCGATCCGTCCGAAAAAGAGGATTACGAGGACAAACTTAACGACCTCTATTTCAAACGCACCGAACTTTTCAACCAGAAACAGACTTTCGATCCGAAAAAAGAGAAAGACAAGATCCGCGACGCGGCGAATAAAATAAGGGAATACGACAGAGAGATCGCCGCCCTTAAAGCGGATATAAAAAACAAACTTTCCGAACACAAAAAAGCCGTTAGGGCGGACGAAGAATACAATTCGGCGTTCGACGCGAAGATGTCGGATTTGAAGGCGAAGTACGAAAAAGCGATACAGACCGAAATTTCCGAAGAGAC
>CADBSX010000128.1 GCA_902797515.1 uncultured Eubacteriales bacterium
ATATTATACTTTCCTTGACAAAAAAATTCAATCGACTATAATATTATTATATGAAAACTATTCTACTGTTTCGGGGGAAGAAATGAATTATAAAAGGCGCGAACTGTCCGTTCTTACGGCGGTGAAATACAAAAGCGAAAAGAGTTTTAAAAGCGACTATTCCGCGATCCCGAGACCTTGCCATAATCTGGCGTTTATGCTTTCGGGAAAAGTAAAGGTCGAAAGCGACGGAAAAACTTTTACCGTAAATTCGGGCGAGATATTCTTTATCCCGAAAAACACGACTTACAGGGCGTTTTTCGAGGCGGGAGAGCGCGGCGTCCTCTATCATACCGTTCACTTCGATTTTTATCCCGATTCCGATCCCTTTTCGGAGAAAACGGCGAGAGTATGCAAGATAAACACGGATAAATTCGACTTTTTATACGGCCGTATGGAAACGCTCGCGGAAAAGCAGTACGAGACGGACTGTGAATATTTTTCCGCGCTTTCCGCCTTTTACGATATTCTTGCCGAAACGGTCGGGCGCGCCGAGATAGAGGAAAAGGAAACGGCTTTTTCATCCGTTCTTCCCGCTATCCGAAAAATAGAGAGCGACTGCGCGGAAAAACTGACCGTCGATATGCTCGCGGCGCTGTGTTTTTTAAGTCCGTCGAGGTTTTATTTTCTGTTCAGAAAGCAGACGGGGAAATCGCCTATCGCGTATAAAAACGATATTCTCGTGAGAAAGGCGTCGCAGATACTCGTCATCGACAAAAAAACGAGCGTTGAAAAGATTTCGGAAGAACTCGGTTTCGAGTCCGCGGTCTATTTCCGCCGCCTGTTCAAAAAGGCGACGGGGCTTACTCCGACCGAGTTCAGAGAGAAGTCGCCGTCGCCCGTGTAAAAGGGCGAAAGCCGCGGCGGGCGGGGAAGTTTCCCCGCCCGCCGCGTTTAAATTAACAGTCCCCCTTTTCCGCTTTTGCGGAAAAGGGGGACTTAAAAATACCGTCAGTAAATAAAATCAGTTGTTTTCGGGATGGTCGTAATCGCATTTTTTGTCGAACGCGCCCTCGCTTACGAGTTGTAAAAAGACCTCGACCACTTTCGGATTGAACTGCGTGCCCGAACACCTTTTTATTTCGGCGGCGACCTGTTCGAGGGGCAGTTGCTTGCGGTACGGACGAGTGGAGTACATCGCGTCGAACGCGTCGGCGACGGCTATTATCTGCGCGACTTCCGGAATATCGTCGCCTTTAAGACCTTTCGGATAGCCCGTGCCGTCGAATTTCTCGTGGTGATAGCCCGCGCCGAGCGCTATCCCCGGCGCTATCGTTATATCTTTAAGTATTTCGTATCCTCGTTGAGAGTGGCTCTTCATCACTGCGAATTCGTCGTCGGTGAGCCGACCGGGCTTATTGAGAATATTGTCCGGAATGCTTATTTTTCCTATATCGTGCAGAAGGGCGATATTGTAGATCTCTTCGACTTCCGATTTGCTCTTTCCGAGCCTTTCCGCGAACATAGCCGTGTATTTCGCGACTCTCGTCGAGTGACCGTTGGTGTAAGAGTCCTTCATATCTATGCAGTTCGCGAACACCTTGGTCATCTCGTTTATAAGTTTTTTGTTCTCTTCCTGTTTTTTGAGGAGTTTCACCGTCTTTCTGCGGAAAATAAACACTACCGCCGTTATTATCGCCGCGAGAACGATCGCGCCTACGATAATCCAGAACCAGACTTGTTCCACGAGCGATTTTTCCTTTATTATCGTTATCGAAACCGTCTTTTCCGCTTGTCCCGTAAAGGTGTTTATAAGCGATACGGTGAATTTATATTCGCCGCCTCTGAGGTTAGTATAACTCGCGTAGGACATATCCTGTTTATTGAGTATCACGGGCTTTTCGTCGAAACCTTCGAGCATATACGAGAGCCGAGGATTGTTGAGAGAGTTCGTGAGCGCGTTCGCGTAAATATTTATACGCTTGCAGTTCGACGGAATCCTGACCGATCCGCCGTTTTCCGTCTTTACGTACTTGTCGTCCGCCATTATAAACGGAACGGCGAGTTTGACGTCCGCGCCCGTTTCCGTCGGGGCGTTTATATTCACGCTGCCGACGCCCGTTGACATCGCTATATACAGAGTCCCGTCGTCGTCGAGAAAACTGTAAGAGTTGGCGGTGGTGATGCCCGTAAGTCCGCATTTGGTGTCGTATAAAATGTACGGCATATCGCCGTCTTTTATAAGATCTTTCCTCTTTACGACGTAGATCCCGTTGCTGCTTAATATCCACGCTTTCCCGTCGTCGTCGAAATACATATCGAAGTTGTTCGAGTACGGGAAATTGTTTACCGTCTTTATCGCGCCGTCTTTCATATACGCGATGGAGTTGCTCGTTATTATCCAGAAAATACCGTTTTCCGAGTCGTTCTTTATCCGCATTATGACCTCGGATTTAAGTCCGTCGGACAGCCCTTTTCTCGAAACGACGTTGCCGTCTATAACGTATATCCCGCCGCCGTCGCTGCCGAGCAGGAGTTTTCCGTCGTCCCCTTCTTCGATGCAGAGTATTTCGAGATTGCTTATCCCGCTCTTGTCGTCGTAAGTCGCCGAGACCTCGTCGTTTGAAATTATATTGCAGCCGCCGTTCGTAGCGACCGCCATATCGCCGTTTTTGAGTTCCGTTATCATACGCACTCTGTTTGACGCGAGCCCGTTTCGGTCGGTATAACTTCTGACCTCGTCCGTTTCGGGATCGTAGCGGACGAGCCCGTAGTCGCTGTAAGAGCAAAACCAGAGTATCCCGCGGCTGTCGCATTTGGCGCAGCGTATGCGCGCGGACGAAAGAAGAGAAGTCGCCGCGTTCGTAACGGGAGAGTAGTCCGTTTTATACGCGCGAAGTCCCTTGTCCGTCGCCACGTAGAACGTATCGCCCGACTTGCAAACGCCGTTCACGACGAGATTTTCCATGCCGAACAGCGCGGAAACGTCGGTAAAACGGTTAGGAACTATCTTCATTACGCCCTGACGGGAAGACGTGAACCAGAGGTTGCCCTCG
>CADBSX010000129.1 GCA_902797515.1 uncultured Eubacteriales bacterium
ACTTCTCTCGTATAATCGGGATGTTCTTCGAGATAACTGCCGAGTTTTTCGGTCATCGCCTTCGTGACGTATCCTCTCATCTCGCTGTTGCCGAGTTTGGTTTTCGTCTGACCTTCGAACTGCGGTTCGGGAAGTTTTACCGAAATAACGGCGGTGAGCCCTTCTCTGACGTCCTCGCCCGAAAGTTTGTCCTCGTCTTTGACGAGATTGAGTTTCTTCCCGGCGTCGTTCACGAGTTTGGAAAGGGCGAATTTAAAACCGTCTATGTGCGTTCCGCCCTCTTTCGTGTTTACGTTGTTGGCGAACGCTATCACGTTTTCGTTGTATCCGTCGTTGTACTGCATTGCGACTTCGACGCTCACGTTGTTCTCGAATTTATCGTCGAAATACAAGACGTCGCCGACGGGCTGTTTTCCCGTATTGAGATATTCGACGTATTCTATGATTCCGCCGTTATAAAGAAGTTCGTCTCTGTTTTCCTGCCCCGCTCTCTTGTCTTCAAGAACCATTTTCAGCCCTTTGTTGAGAAAGGCAAAATCCCTTAACGTACTTCTTATCGTATCGTAATTGAAAACTGTCGTCTCGAAAATTTCATAGTCGGGCTTGAAAGTTATGCAAGTCCCCGTTTCGTCGGAGTCGCCTACGACTTTGAGCCTGTCCCGCGGAACGCCCCTGTCGTATTCCTGACGGTAATGCTTGCCGCTTTGGTACACATCGACCGACGCGCACTCGGAAAGAGCGTTAACCGCTTTTAAACCTACGCCGTGAAGCCCCGACGACACCATATATCCGCCGCCGCCGAATTTTCCGCCCGCGTTAGGTTTCGTCATAACGACTTCTACGGTCGAAACGCCCTCTTTTTCGTGAATGCCGGTAGGTATTCCCCTGCCGTTATCCCTGACCGAACAAGAGCCGTCCGCATTTATCGTGACTGTTATCGTATCGCAATATCCCGCAAGCGCCTCGTCAACCGAATTATCGACTATTTCCTTTACGAGATGATGAAGACCTCTCGCGTCCGTTGACGCGATGTACATGCCCGGTCTTTTCCTGATGTGTTCAAGCCCTTCGAGGACCTGTATCTGGTCCGCGCCGTAACTTCCCTCGACTTTGTTTTCGATGTCCATATAATTTCCTCGAATTGAATTTCCGTATAAAAAATACGCTTATACTTATTATAATATATTATTTAAAATAAGTAAAGCGTTTTAAAGAAAAAGACGATATAAAATATATTATATCGCCTTTAATTTTGCGATTTTTTTATAAGCGTTTCGTTGAACTTGCCGTCGCCCTTCAAAAAGTCCTTTCCGCAGGATAAAAGCGCGGTCGGAAAAAGCGCCTCGAAATATTTTCCGTCCCCTCGGTATTTCGCGTAAGCGAGGGCGACACGGAGCGCGTAAGCCTCGTTTACGTCGTCGGACAGATATGCGTATTCCTTATATTTTTCTATCCCTTCCGCGTTATCGGTAACGCAATAATAATACAGCCTTTCGAGATACTCTTCCGCCTCGCCGATTTCGGGCGGCTCTTTTCCCGCGATTTTTTCCGCGAGCGCGTAATTTTCGGTCTCGAACGCGCGCCGCAAAATAAACGCGTCGGCGTTTTCCGAAAAATATTTTTCGTCGATCTCGGCGTAAGATTTTCCGTTTTTCAGAGAATACAGAGTGAAAAGTCGGTTTTCGGTTTCCGTTCTTTTTTTATTCAGCGCGAGAAATACCGTCGCGTCGTTCCCGTCGATAATATACGGCAACGCGTTCAGAAGGAACAATACCGCCGAAACCGTCCAGAATACGAATAGAAATCTTATTTCGCTTTTTATAAGAAAATAACAAAGCGCAAGACCGCAGACGCAAACCAAACTTCCGACCACGCCCGAAAGGACGATAAACCGCAATTTTTCAAACAACTTTCCGTCCCGTTTCGGAATAACGTTCGTTTCACCGAGATAGGGAGAAAACCTTAAACCGAATTTTTTGTCTTTCGTCTTATCGAAGTCGAAAAAGAGAAACGAAAAACCGACGACCTCGAATCCGAGGACTTTCGCCGACAGAGCGTGAAAGCCCTCGTGGAAAAGCGCGGACAAAAAATACGCCGCGATAAGTCCCGCAAGCGAATAAATCGTCTTTAATACTCCGACGCCGTCTTTGAATATCAAAAACAGCGACGCGGAAAACGCCGCGAGGTATAATAAAATAATACATAAATTTTTCAAAGCGTTATTTTTCATAATTTTTTCCGTATATTCTCTTGTACAGATAACCGAGAAGATTGTCCGCCTCTCTGACCGTTATTTCCGAAAGGGAAAAATTATTCATTATCCGTTCGAGCAAAAACGCTCCACAGTAAATTATTTCCGCTCTTTTTTCGTTTATTCCGAGAATTTCCGTCCTCTCTCTTACGTTTAACGCTTTCAGCGTTTTCAGAATATCGGTCAGCGCGCCGTAAGTCAAAACACTGCCGTCCACCTTATCCGCGTCGTATTTTTTCATTCCGAGATTTACCGCGCCGAGCGTCGTCGCAGTTCCGCCCACTCCGCAGACTTGTCCGACGGAAGAAAAAGGCGCGTCGCCGTATTCTCTTATTTTCCGTCCGATAATATCCGCGAGTTTTCCGTCGTCCTCGCCGCAGAGATCGAAAAGCCTTACCGCGCCGAGCGGCAGAGAGTGAGAATAAATTATCTTACCGCCGGTCGCCGCGGTTATTTCCGCGCTCGCGCCGCCGATGTCGATTATAGCCCCGTCGTCCCCGCCGAACGCGCCCAAAAGGCCTATTTCTCCCTCTTCGTCACCGCTGACGACGTCTATTTTTATACCGGCGTATTCTTCCGCGTTGTAAACGAATTCCGCGCCGTTTTCCGCGCTCCTCACAGTTTCGGTCGCGAAGGCGAAGATTTCTTCCGCGCCCGCTTTTACGCACCGCAAATACAGTTCTTTTATCGCTTTTTTCGTTCTTTCAGCCGCGGCGCCCGATATTTTCCCCGTTAAAGCGAGCCCTTCGCCGAGCCGCGAAGTGATAAGATCCCTATATAAAATTTTTCCGTCCGAATGCACGATGGCACGGACGGAATTCGAGCCGATATCTATAACGCCGTAAATTTTTGAAATCATCAATTATCACCGTTGACGTAACCGAGTTGTCTTGCGCGTTCGTCGATACGCCAGTCCTGCAACCATTTCTCGACTTCGTCCTCATTTTGCGCGATTTGAACTTCGAGTTCGGTTATCTGTCTTTTTAGTTCTTTTTCTTCTCTTCTCTTTACTCCGAGAGAGATCAACTGATACACGAAAATAATTATCAGAAGAAACGCCGCTATCACGCTTATCGCCGTCGCCGCGCTTACGACTTTTTGCCTTTTTTCGTCCGACATCCGCGATCCTCCTCAAAGTCTTTGCTCCTATATTATAACCTTTTTCGATAAATTTTGCAAGTATTTTATGCAATGTTACGAAATACAGCGAAAAACCGAGAATAACGCCTGCCGGCATATAAAGTCTGACGCTCGGAAAACGGAATTTAAGCGAGAGACCGTAATAAAAAAAGAACAATACTAAAAGATACGAAATATCCGCGACCGCCCGAATAACTCCGTTTTTGAACGCAATGGAAAAAATTGCGAAAAACTCGTAAAATATCCCGCAAGCAAGTCCGATAAAAACGCACTCGGAAAAATAATAAAACTGATTTAAAGTAACGAACATTTTATTTGAAGAGATTTTTCAAAGGGGATTGACTTGCGGCGGAATACCTTACAGATAACACAAAGCCGCTCATTTTAAAATTACACGAAACCTTATCGAAACCGATTATTTTAAGATTTTCGCCCGAGATCTTTACTTTTCCGCCTCCGCAAATCGAAAGAATCGCCTCTCTGTCGTTCGACGACAGAACGTCCGAAATTCCGCTTGCCGTAAGTCCCTGCTTATATTCGACCGAAAGCGAGTGATTTTTGTTCTGTTCCATAAAAAATACCTCTCACAATATGTTATGAAAAGTAAAAGACTTTTATTCTTTTTAAGACGCCGAAAAGACAAGGTTAAGGCTTAACGCGTCCGATACTTAATTTTATTGAAGTTTCTGGTCGCCTTCCCTTATCCAGCCTATTTTTCTGAAGAGTTCGGAAAACGCGAAAGAAATAACGGCGGGAAGGACGAACAGAAGAAGTATTATCGCGAGGGCTAAAAGCCATCCGTTCATATCCGCGCTCGCCTCTATCGTACCGAAAACGCCTACGAGCCCGCTCGTTCCCATGCCTCCGCCCGCGGCGTTGCATTTAAGTCTGAAAAGACAGGTCGAAACGGGACCGAGTACGGCGCTCGCGATAATTTCCGGCAACATTATTTTCGGATTTTTCATAATGTTCGGTATCTGCAACATGCTCGTGCCTATTCCCTGCGAGATAAGTCCCGAAACCTTATTTTCCCTGAAAGACGCGACGGCGAAACCTATCATATGGCACGAACAGCCGACCACAGCCGCGCCGCCCGCTATAAGCATCGATTCTTCGGTATGATTGAGCGCGACCGAAAGCCATATCGCCGCGGAAGAAGTCGGCATCGTGAGCAGAACGCCCATGATAACGGCGATTATTATTCCCATAAAGAACGGCGTTATTTCAGTCGCGAAAGAAATAAATCTTCCGAGTTGGTCGATAAGCCAGATAAACGGATAAGCGAGATAAAATCCGCCGAAACAGAGGATCAAAGCGCCGAGCGGAACTATCAGAATATCGAGTTTCGTCTTGCCCGCGTAAAGCGAAGTGATTTCTATCGCGAACAGCGAAACTATATACGCGCCTATCGGATTTCCCGGAGCGCCGAAGGCAAAAACGAATTCTTCGGCGACGATAGACTTTGAAAACGCGCCCGTAAGCCCTGCGACTGCCGCGGAAAACATAACGAGTTTGTTCGTTTTGAGCGCGTGCGCGATCCCGACGCCTATTCCCGCGCCCAT
>CADBSX010000130.1 GCA_902797515.1 uncultured Eubacteriales bacterium
AAAAAGAAATAAAATCGGGCGTTCTAAACGCCGCCGTTTGACCATAAACATATAACAGTAACCGAAAAAGGAGAGTTGTGTTTATGAAAGACGGTATGGAATACGCGGAGATGCTGGGACTCGGCGTTTCGTCGTGCGACGTAGTGGTAAAACCGGCGAGGAAGAGAAAGAGAAAAGACGTTAAAAAACAAGTCATAGAAAAAGTGAACGCCGAAACGGCGGCTGCGGAAGAAAAAGAGACCGCCGCCGCGGTCACCGCGGCGGCGGATACGGCGGACAGCGCCGACGCTTTGCAAGAAACGGAAAACGCGGATACGGCGAACGAAAAATCAATTAAAAAAGCCAAGAAGAAATTTAAGTTCGACGTGGTTTACGCCGAGGGAATAGCGGTTTTCGCGCTCGTTATAGCGATACTTCTGACGAATATCTTTTGGGAAAACAGCGGTATAAACACCGTGTTCAAAAACGCGTTCAACACGGAAAAAGTCGTAGAGGACACGAGAACGTATCTCAGTTTCAACGCGCAGTCGCCGTCGTCCGACCTCTCGGTCAGCGTTGACGCGGGCGTTATGACTTTCAGCGGAAAAGGCTCTATGTATCCCGTTTGCGACGGTAAAGTTTCGTCCGTTATAGAAGAGGACGGCAAATACACCGTCACGATAGAACACAGCGACCTTTTCACGACTGTAATTTCCGGCGTGGATTTCGTTTACGCCGACAAGGGCGAAGAGGTGTTCAAATATATTCCCGTTTGTTATCTTTTAGACGGCAGCGCGAAAGTGTATATGTATAACGGCGGCGCGCTCGTGACTAATTACATAGTCGAAAACGGGACCATAATATGGGAAAGTTGAGTTTAAGGATACATCCTTTATTCTTTGTTTTCGGATTATACTTTGCCGCTTACGGCAAAGTATTTTCTTTTCTCGCGGTAACGCTCTGCGCGCTTTTGCACGAGGCAGGGCACGCGATAGCGGCGGAAAAGCGGGGCTATAAGTTGAAAAGGATAACGCTTATGCCTTACGGGGCGGTGATAAGCGGGGATATAAACGGGATAAGTTACGGCGACGAGATAAAAGTCGTCATTGCGGGACCGCTCGTAAATCTCGCCCTGTACCTTGCGACGGTCGCGAGTTGGTGGCTCTTTCCCGAAACTTATCCGTTTACCGAAACGGCGGCGACGGCTAACCTCGGATTGTTTCTCGTAAATCTCGTTCCCGCCTATCCGCTCGACGGGGGCAGACTTCTTTTATGCACGCTTTCCCGCGTACTGAAAAGAAAAACCGCCCTTAAAATAACGAAGGCGGCGGGAATAATTTTTGCGGCGGCGCTCGCGGGACTTTTCGTCTTTTCGTGCTTTTATTCGCCTAACGTATCCCTTCTTTTTTTCTCGGCTTTCGCCCTTTTCGGGGCGTTCGGCGGGGGCGCGGACGACTCGTATATACGGATATACGAGAGCGTGGAGCCGTCGGGAATAAAGAAATTCAAAGAGGTAAAGACGATAGCGGTCACGGAAAACGCGACCGTAAAAAGTCTTTATTCCGCGCTCGACGGCGAAAGTCTTTACAGGATATTCGTTTACGACCGCCGAGGAAAACTGAAAAGGATAATCGAGCCGAGCGAAGTCCCCGAACTTATCGGAAAGAGATCGATATACGACACTCTCGTTTCCCGCTGAAATACCGAGGCGTTCCGACGGGGAGCGGGAAAATTTTTGACCTCGTTGTTCAAAAAGGTTGAAAAGAGACGCGAGATAATGTATAATAATGTTATGAAAATAATACATTGCGCCGATATACACCTCGGCTCGAAAATGGACGCGCGGCTGTCGCGCGACAAAGCGGAAGAACGCCGCAGAGAAATAAGGACGACGTTTCTGAAACTTATCGACTACGCGCAAAAAGAAAGCGTTAAAGCGATAATACTCGCAGGCGACGTGTTCGACGGCGACCGTCCGTTCAAAAAGGACAAGCTGTTTTTTTACGACGCCGTGAAAAATAATCCCGACATAGACTTTTTCTACCTGCGGGGCAATCACGACGGACTTGAAAACTACACTCTCGAAGCCGACAACTTAAAGACTTTCGGCGAAGAGTGGACGACTTACGGATACGAAGATATTACGATAAGCGGAATAGAGTTGAAAGCGGGGAACTGCAATTCTCTCTATTCGGGGCTTTCGCTCGATAAAGACAAGATAAATATTGTCGTTATGCACGGTTCGCAGAGCGACGCGAACGGCATAGATAAGATAAATATTTCCCGTCTTGCCGACAAGCATATAGATTATCTCGCCCTCGGGCATTACCACACGCACGACGGTTTCCACGACCTTCGCGAACGCGGGAAGTGGGCGTACAGCGGATGTCTTGAAGGCAGGGGATTTGACGAAACGGGCGAAAAGGGCTTTATTCTTCTCGACGTTTCGGACGGTGTGAAAGCGGATTTCGTGCCGTTCGCTTCGCGTATAGTGCGGGAATTCACCGTGGATATAACGGGCGCGGAAGACTTTTACGCCGCGGAGAAAAAGATTTTGGACGAAACGAAGACCGATGCGAAAAACTACGTAAGAGTTTATATCGCGGGCGAAACGACCGTCGATGCGGACGATCTCGCGAAAGACGCGGAAAAGGAACTCGAAGAGAGGTATTTCGCGGCGTCGGTCGTAAACCGCGCCAAAGAGAAGGCGGATATATCCGAAGTCGCGAAGGAAAAATCTCTGAAAGGCGAATTCGTAAGGCTCTGCCTTGAAGAAGAAATGAGCGAAGAAGACAGGGAGAAAGTGCTCGCTTTCGGCTTAAAAGCGCTCGACGGCGAGTGGAGAGAACAATTATGAAGATCTTATCGGTACATATCGAAAATTTCGGGAACATAAGCGATAAGGACTTCCGTTTCGGCGACGGGCTCAATTCTTTCGAGCGGGAGAACGGCTACGGCAAGACCACCCTTCTTTCGTTCGTCAAAGCCATGCTATACGGGCTTTCGTCCTATAAATCCAACACGAAGGAGTTTACCGACCGCGAACATTATTTTCCGTTCGGCGGCGGGAAATTCGGCGGGAATATGGAGTTTACCGCGGGCGGAAAGGAATACCGCGTAGAGCGGTTTTTCGACGGAAAAAGCGAAACGAAAGACAGCGTTAAGATCTTTATCGACGGAAAGGAAACGGAGATAAACGATCTCGGTTTTCATATATTCGGGCTTAACGCGGACGATTTTTCGCGGACGGCGTATATCGACGGGGAAATAGTGTCCTCGGCGACGTCGGCGATAGGCGAAAGGATCGGCAATATTTCGGACAAAGAGCAGAGCAACGTCGGCGAAAGGACGCTTACCAAACTCACCGAAAAGATACGCGAACTCAAAGCGGGCAAGGGCAGGAACGGACTTCTCGACAAAATGAAGGACGACAAGAAAAAGCTCGCCGACGAGATAAAGGATCTCTCGCGGGAAGAAAAAAATCTCGGCGAACTCTATAAAGCGAGAAAAGAACTCGAAGAAAATATCGCGGAAAGCGAAAAACTTCTTGAGATAGCGGAGATAGAGAAAGGAAAAGAACACGTAAGAAAAATAGTTTCGGAAAAGAAGGAAAAAGCGGCAACGCTCCGTAAAGATGCGGGGGATATAGCCGCGAAATACAACGGCGAGCCGCCGACGAAAGAAGAGGCGGACGCGCTCGCGGGGAAACACGAGAAAGCGTTAAACCTTGCTCGGGCGGGAGAAAGAGAAAAGCTTTCGGAAGAAGAAGAAACGGAATACGCTTATTATTCGGAGAAATTCCGTTCGGGCATTCCGCAAAGAGAAGAAACAGCCGAAATAAAACGGCTCGAAATGGAGATCGAACTTGCGAAAAACGCCGTAAAAGAACGCGGCGGGATAAAAGACGCGAGAGCGGAAGAACTCGCGCGGCGTTTCGCAAACGGGCTTCCGACGGAAGAAGAAACGGAGCGGATCTCGGGCAAGGCGAAAGAGTATAAAGACGCGAAAGCCGCGTCGGAAAATTATAAAAACTCGGTCTATAAGTCGGTAAACGGCGCGAATAAGACTTTATTTCTCGTCCTTATCGCCGTCGCGGCGGCAGTGGTTGCGACGGGCGCGGGACTGTTTTTCTTAAACGCGGCGGTAGGCGCGGTCGCAGTCGCGGCGGGCGCGATAGGGCTCGCAGTGTCGCTCGCGTTTCTTTTTAAAGGCGGCGCGGCGGTTTTCGACGACAAGGCGAATATAAAAAGCGAAGAGATAAAACGCGAGATAGGAGAATTTCTCGCGGGATACGGCGTTTATTCGGGGGAAGATCCCGCGGCGGAAGTCGGCATATTTCTGAACGACGCTAAAGAATACGCCGGTATCCTTGAAAGGACGCGTGAGAAACGCGCGAAAGACGAGGCGGACGAACGGAAAATAGCGGAAAACGGCGAGAAAATAAGAAGATTTCTCGAAAGATACGGCGCGGAAGAAGGCGAAGACGTTTCCGCGTTGTCCGAAGCGGCGGCGCGCTACGACGCGCTTTTACGCGCGAAGAAAAACGCCGACGCAAGGCGCGCGGAAGAGACAGGCGAAGCAAAAAGGCTTGAAAACGAAACGGTCGCCGCGCTCCTCAAAAAAGGTTTTACGTTCGGGAGCGAAAAAAACGTCGGCGACGCGATAGCGGAGCTCAAAGACGACGCCGAAAAATACGCGAGCGCGATATCGGAAGCGGCGGCTACGGAAGAGGAAGCCGAAAAACTCGAAAGAGAATACGATCTCGGAAAGACGGACGGTCAGATCGCAACGGATTACGACGGAATAAGAGAAAAATGTGCGGGACTTCGTAAAGATATAGCGCAAAAAGACAAGGAAATAGAAGACGCGGAAGACCGCGTCGCCCGAAAAGCGGACAAAGAAGCGGCGCTTGCAAGTCTGAACGAGAAATACCTTGAAAAAGAAGAGAAAAAGAGAATAATGGAAAAAGTTTACGACCTTATAGAGCGGGCGAGCGAGAAGATGCGCGAAAAATACGTCGCGCCGATAAGGGAAAGATTTCTCTATTACGCCGAAAAGACGGAAAAAACTCTCGGCGAAAAAATGACGATGGACAAGGATTTTTCAGTATCTTTCGAGAGAAACGGCGAAAAGAAAAAGGAAAAATATTTGAGCGCGGGACAGCGCGCGGTTTGTTCGCTGTGTTTAAGGCTCGCGCTTATAGACAAAATTTATGAAGATGAAAAGCCTTTCATAATTATGGACGATCCGTTTTCCGCGCTCGACGAAAATCATATGGAGGACATGAAAAAACTTTTGAGAACGCTCGCCGAAGACAGACAGATCGTATATTTCACGTGTCATAAAAGTCGGAGAATATAATTCCGCTCTTACGTTAAAAATAAAATATCGCGCCGCCGACGGACCGAAAACCGTCGGCGGCGTTTTCAAAACGCCCGATTTTTCATAATTCGTCAAAGTTTCCGATAATTCCCGTCGATAAAACCTTTATAATATATGCATAATAAAGCATATGACCGCCTTGCCGAGAGGGAATTGTACATAGTTCGGAGGAGGTTTATATGAAACATAAAGTCGAAATTCAGGGCATAGACGCCGCGGATATGAAAAAACTGACCGCGAAAGAGAGCGAAGAGATGCTGAAAAGAATAAAGGACGGAGATAAAGAGGCGAGAAATAAATTCATACTCGCCAACGTCAGGCTCGTTCTTTCGCTTATAAAGAGATTCGACAAGTCGAAGGTGTCCGCGGACGACCTTTTTCAGGCGGGGATGATAGGGCTTTTAAAGTCCGTGGATAACTTCGATCTTTCGGTCGGCGTTATGTTTTCCACTTACGCCGTGCCGATGATAATCGGCGAGATAAAGAGAGTTATCAGGTGCAACAACGGAATGCGCGTGTCGCGCAGCATAAGGGATACGGCGTATAAGGTATTGCAGGCGAGGAACGAGATAGAGGCGGAAAAGGACGAGCGGGCGACGATGCGCGAGATAGCGGAAAGGCTTGAAATCGAGGAAAAAGAGGCGGTTTACTGTCTGGACGCGATAGCCGATCCCGTGTCGCTGTACGATCCCGTGTATAACAAGAACGGCGACGAACTGCTTCTTATGGATCAGATAAGCGACGAGAAGAACAGCGTCGAAAACTGGACGGAGAACGCCGCGCTTTCTTCCGCGGTGTCGAAACTCGGCGAGAGGGAGAAGAAAATACTGTTTATGCGGTACTACGAAGGCAGGACGCAGACGGAGATATCCGACGAGATAGGACTTTCGCAGGCGCAGGTGTCGAGGCTCGAAAAGAACGCTTTAAAGACGGTAAAGAACAAAATGACGGTAAAATAAAGACTTAAAAGGCGGCGGCGTTTCCTTCAAAAGTGCGGAAACGCCGCCGCCTCGGTTTCAGGGCATTATTTTTTTCCGAAAAAACGAAAAAAAACGGTTTGGCATTGACAACGGGCGGAAACAATGGTAAAATATAAAAAGAGACGTTACGTCGGGCTGCCTTAACTATACTCGTAGTCTCGGCGGAAGGGGAAATTTTATGAGCGATTCTCAAATAAGAAACATTGCGCTTATCGGGCACGGCGGAGCGGGCAAGACGTCGCTTGCCGAGGCTATGCTTTTCAACGGTGGCAGTATTCCTAAACAGGGCAAAGTCACCGACGGAAACACCGTGAGCGACTTTACTCAGGAAGAGATAGAAAGGGGGATATCCGTTTCGCTTTCGTGTTCTTACCTCGTCTGGCAGGGCGTAAAGATAAACGTCGTTGACGTTCCGGGATTTTACGATTTCGAGGGCGAATTTCAGGAGGCGTTGCGCGCGGTCGGCTCGGCGGTGCTCGTTTCCGACGCGTGCGGATACGTCGCGGTAGGCGCGGAAAAGGCTATAAAGTACTGTCTTAAACGGCACGTGCCCCTTATGATATTCGTAAACGGTATAGACAAGGAAAACGCGGACTACGTAAAGACGGTCGAGGCGTTCAGGGCTATGTTCGGCAGAAAGATAGCGACCATGCACGCGCCGATCATCAGGGATAAGAAGATGCAGGGATACGTATCCGTAATTTCGGGCAAGGCTTACGAATTCGTGCCGAGCGGCAGGGAAGAGATCCCCGTTCCGAAGGAAATGGAAGAGGACGTGAAAGCCCTTAAAGACAGTCTTATCGAGGCGGCGGCGGAGACTTCGGACGAATTTCTTGAAAAGTTCGACCGCGACGGCGGCTGGCTCTCGAACGACGATATAATAGTCGGAATAAGACAGGGGCTCGCGTCGGGCGATACCATACCTATTCTCGGCGGTTCGGCTACGCAGAACATAGGCGTAATAAACCTTCTCAACGAAATAGCGGAAATAATGCCCGCGCCGGAGGCGAGACGTCCGGTCGGCGCGACGATGTGCGACACGGGCGAAAAGATAGAAGTCTTATGCGACGCAAATCAGCCTTTCGCAGGGCAGATATTCAAAACCACCGTCGATCCGTTCGCCGGAAAACTCAATTTTATAAGAGTATTCACAGGGAGCGTGAAAGCGGGCGACGTAGTGTATAACACCACGAAGGACAGAGAGGAAAAGATAGGCGCGCTTTACTACTTAAAAGGCAAAAAGCAAGAGCCGACCGACGAACTCAAAGCGGGCGAGATAGGCGCGATAGGAAAACTTTCGGTCACGGGAACGGGCGATACTCTCTCTTCGCCGAAGAGGAAGATAATCTTCAAAGAGATAAAGATGCCTGCGGCGAATTACGCGAAGGCGATAAGGGCGGTAAAATCGGAAGAGGACGACAAGGTATTTCAGGGGCTCGGCAAACTCAACGAAGAGGACGTGTCGTTCATCGTCGATAAGAACGCCGAGACGGGCGAGACGGTAATAAGGGGCGTCGGCGAAACTCAACTCGACGTAATATGTCAGAAACTCAAAAACAAATACGGCTGCGCGGCGGTGCTTTCCGATCCCGCGATAGCGTATAAAGAGACTATAACGAGGAAAGCCGAGGCGGAAGGCAAGCACAAAAAGCAGTCGGGCGGCGCAGGGCAGTTCGGCGTGGTAAACATCAGATTCGAGGCGGGCGCGGCGGACGGAATTTTCGAGTTCGTTGACGAGACCGTCGGCGGATCCGTTCCTAAACAGTTTATTCCCGCGGTCGAAAAGGGACTTCGCGAGGCGATAAAACAAGGTCCGCTCGCGGGATATCCCGTAGTCAATCTCAAATGCACGCTCTTCGACGGAAAATATCATCCCGTCGATTCGAAGGAAGTCGCGTTCGTTTCCGCGGCGAAACTCTCGTTCGACGAGGCGATGCAAAAAGCCGCGCCCGTTATATTAGAACCGATATATCTCTACGAAATTTCCGTTCCGTCGGATAATCTCGGCGACGTTTTAGGCGACGTCAGCAAGAGAAGGGGAAGAGTTCTCGGTATGGAGAGCGAGGGCGAATATCAGAAAGTCTCCGCAGAGATCCCGCTCGCCGAAATGACGGAATACGCCATGGATTTAAGGAGTATGACGCAGGCTCGCGGAAGTTACGTCGGGGAATTCGTAAGGCTGGAAACCGTGCCGTTCGAAATTCAGGAAAAAATAGTAAAAGCGAAATAAAACGTCGTAAAGTGCGCCGCCCGCGAAAATCTTTTCGCGGGCGGCGTTTAAAATTTCACCGTATTTTTACGAATAAGCCTTGCATTATATTTTAAAATAATGTATAATGTTAATCGGATTAGCGAGTGCTTACTTCTTTAAAAATAAAAAAAGAGAGGTAGAAAAAATGAAAGAAACAGTAATACTTACCGATTCGTGTTCCGATCTCGGAAAAGATCTCCGCGAAAAATACGGAATAGAATACGTAAAGATGAACACCGTAATAGACGGAAACGAAACTCCCGCCGACCTCGATTGGCCTGCCGTTTCGCCGAGAGAGTTCTACGACGTGATGAGGAACGGCAAGAGGATATATACCACGCAGGTCCCGCCCGAAGAATTCGAGAGGGCGTTTGAAAAGTACGCGTCGGAAGGGAAAGACGTCGTGTATATAGCCTGCTCGGAAAGGCTTTCGAGTTCTGTGAACACGGGCGCGGTCGTCGCGAGAAAGATCATGGAAAAATATCCCGACGTTAAAATATACTGCGTCAATTCGAGAAATTCGAGTCAGAGCGAGGGGCTTATAGCGATAGACGCGGCGAAGATGCGCGACGCGGGACTTTCCGCGGAAGAGATAAAGAATAAGGTCGAAGCGGGATTGAACGAATACAATATGTTCTGCACCGTCCACAGTCTCGACGCATTGAAGCGCGCGGGCAGAGTAAAGGCTTCGGCGGCGTTTTTCGGAAATCTTTTCGGCGTAAAACCGATAATAATTTCGGACGAGAACGGCGACAACGTTCCGATAAAGAAAGTAAAGGGCAGAGAAAATTCCCTTTCGGAACTCGTAAATCTTATGAAAGAGGCGATAATCGATCCCGAGGCGCAGACGGTTTACGTCGCTCACGCGGACTGCGAGGACGAGGCGAAAACGGTATGCGAGAATATAAAGAAGAATATTCCGTGTAAGGACGTTCATATCGGCTATATCGGTCCGATAATCGGCGCGTCGATAGGTCCCGGGGCGATAGCGGTATTCTGCAAGGGCAAAGACGTCGCGAAAGAGGATTGAAATGGCAAACGACACGATAGGCGGACAACTTTATCTTCAACTCGTCGCGTCCGGTTCGGCTAATTTGAAAGCGAACGTTGAGACTATAAACGATCTCAACGTATTTCCTATTCCCGACGGTGACACGGGCGAGAATATGTACCGCACGATTTCGGGAGGTATAGACCTTGCGAGGGATTCGGCGGGAACGTCGCTCGGCAACGTCGCGAAGGCTCTGGAAG
>CADBSX010000131.1 GCA_902797515.1 uncultured Eubacteriales bacterium
AATATCTGTATATTGTCGGTAGCCGTATAGACGATAAAATCATCGACGAGTTTTTCCGCGTAAACTCTGAATATTATCGTGCCGGCGCCTCCCGCTTTGACTTTATTCCCTCCGACAAGACGGAAATCGACTTTTTTCGATTGGTCTATTATAGCCGCGCCCATACCCGTGATATCGAGTTTAAGGGATTTGCCGCCTTCCGTCGCCGCCTTTTCGGCGGTAACGCTCTTGCCGAACTCTTCGCTCGAAGAACTCGCGCGGAGAACCGCGACCGATTCTGCGCTCTCGAATCCCCATATCGTATGGTCCGCCGCAGGCTCTTCATACTCGCCGACCGCGGTGACGGGAATTTCGACTTTTCCGACGTTGCCGACGTTATCGGTAGCGGATACGACTATTTTGTACTGCCCCGCAGTAGCGAAAGTCACCACGCCGTTTTCGACCGCTATTTCTTCGTCGCCTTTATACGCTTTTATATAAGTCTTCGTATCGTCTATGCCCGACGCGTCTTTTATATTCTGTATCGCGACCGTACAACTTTCGCCCACGGTATAAGTGTCGAGAAGCCCGCCGACCGTTATTTCGGGCGCGAGAGTGTCCGCGCAGACTACTTTATAGACGAGATCTTTTATAGTCGTTCCTTCCGCAGTCGCGGAGAAAGTAAGCGTGTATTCGCCCGTTTCCAAAAAGAAGAGTCTTGACGTTTTCGTGATGTCTTCCCCCGATGCGGAAACGAGTTTCCATTTTATATCGACTTCGTATTCTTCACCGTCGGCGTCGGTGACCGCCGCCGCGGGAACGGTAAACGAATTGCCGTATTCTATTTTTACGGTGTTTCCGTCTATCGCAACGTTTTTAAATTCGGCTTTAAGAAAGTATTTTTCATTCGCTCCGCCGCAGGATGCGACGAAAATCGCCGAAACGAGCGCGAGCACGCTTAAAAGCAATACCCTCAACGTTTTTTTCATCATTTTCTTCTCCTTATTCTAACACTTTGGATTTTTCGAGTATATCGGCATAATTGCCGACAAGTTTATCGTAGTTTTCCTGCCAGATGCTCTGCGCGGTTTCTCCGCGGGATAATTTCGACTGAAAATATTGACAACTGAAAAATCCCAAACCGCCGACGATCGACATCATCGTGTTTCCTCCGCCGCAATAAATGCTCGCTTTGGTAACTTCGTTCACCGAACGCATGAAATCGTTTATAGCCGACTCGTCGTATATGGTCGCGCTGTACGGCGAACACATGCCGAGTTCAAATTTGGAATATATGCGGCAGCCTTCGTCCGAAGCCATAAATCTCAAGAAATTTTCCGCTTCCGTTTTGTTGGCGGTGTTCTTCGGGATAGCCGCAGTCTGCTGCATGTGCGTGGCTCCGAACGCCTTTCTCGCGTCTATTATTCTTTCCGCGTCCGCATCGGAAAGATAGGACGGTTTCGCCACGTTGCCGCCGTCTATAACGCTGTCGGCGTATCTGACGCACTCGGAAAGTTGCGCGTCTGTCGAAACGGTTGAAAGTTTATCGATAATTCTGCTGTTTATCGGCAATCTGAACATCCTTATGTCCGCCGGTTTGGCTTCCGAAAGATATTCGACTTCGCTGTAAAGCCAGTCGCCGTCTATTATGAACGCCGTAGGTCTGTAATCGCTCTGCGAAGTAACGCCCCAGAAATAGGCTTGCGCTTTCATGAAGTCCATCGTCTTTACGCTCGGCGGCGTGTAGCCGTTGGCGGAATTTATCAGCGTGCAGCAGGTTTCGAGCGCGGACATAAACGCAGGTTCCCATACGGCAAGCAATTCTTCGCCCGTCTTTGCCGTAACTTTTTCGCCCTGCTCGTTCGTATAAACGCCGTTATAGTAATCTCTCATCGCTTCCGTACCCATATACTGGATCGCAAGTTGGTCGCGAAGATAAACGTAATATTCGGCCTCGACCGAATTGGTGTGCACGAAACTCCAACCGTTATGCGCTTTGACGTTATCGCAAAAAGCAATAAGTTCGTCCGTCGTTCTCGGAAGTTCGTATGATCCCGCTCCGAGAAGAGTATCGACGGAAGTCTTATTATAGAATATTCCGGTCTTGCCGTAAGCCCACGGAAGTTGATAACAGTGCCCCGCGTCCGCTTCGCTCGTCTTGAAAACGTAATCCTGCGCCGTCGTTCCGAGCTTTTCGTAGATCGTCTTGCTCTCGTCTGCGGTCGGTTTGGAATAAAGAACGTCGTCGAGCGGAAGATAAGTTCCCGCCACGCCTTCGCGAACGTTATTCGTTATGTTGAAAAGAAGGTCGCAAACGTAAATGTCGCCCTTTATCTGGTTGGTCGGTTGAGTAAACGTGACGAAAGTTTTTATATCGACTTCCGTTCCCGTTTCCGCGGAATACGCCTCGGCGAGATTTTCGAGCCACGCCGTGCCGTACCCGCCCTCGAAAAGGGAAATATTCAGCACGCCTTCGCCCGTTTTTCTCGTCTTTCTGCCGAGGCCGCCGCCTTCGCCGCAAGACGCGCAAGCGACGGTAAGAGCCGCCGTAAGCAATAACGTCGTTGCCTTTTTAACCATTTTGTTCATTTCTATTCTCCTTGTAATGTTTTTATATTTAAACGCCCGAAGGCAGTTTTTCAGCCTTTCAATCCTCCGCCGATATCTATCGACAAAAAGTTCTTCTGAAACGCCGTGAAAGTGATTATACACGGTATCATGGTCATTACGAGCGCGGCGAAAAGCACGGGATAGTTGAGCCTTCTGCCCGAACGCTGCTGATAGATATAAATACCGCTCGCGAGAGTCGGATAACTCGGCAGGAACAAAATAGGCGTCATGTATTCGTTCCAGTTCGCGATAAACGACGAAACAGACAAAGCGATAACGACGCCCGTAACCTGCGGGAGCATTACTTTGAAAAAAACCTGCACGTGATTGGCTCCGTCTAAAAACGCAGCCTCGGCATATTCGTTCGATACGCCTTTAAACGTCGCGTAATATACCAAAAATCCCGCCTGACCGCTCAAATTCGACAAGAGCAACAGCGGCGAGTCGTATATGCCGAGTATTCCGTATAATTTATAGGTCGCGGCAAGACTGCCGACTATCGGTATCATCATTCTCGCGATGGATATCCAATAGATCGCGTCTCTGCCGGGAAATTTGAATCTCGCGATCGCGTATGAAAAAGTAACGCCGCTTAAAACCTGCAACGATATGTTGCCCGCCGTAAGCCACAACGTGTTTATAAGCATCACTACGAGATTCGAGTCGATCGCTTCGAGTTCGGTAAACGCGTTTACGTAGTTCGACCACTTCCAAAGGACCGGTATGCCTACGGGATCGGTCAGATATTTGACTTTGTCGTTCAGCGAGTTCGCCACGAGCCATACGATCAGCGTCGAAAACGACAGCGACCATAAAACGAGAAAGACGAACATGAACACCCGAAGCGGCGAAGTCGTAAATCTTTTTTTGACTTTATTAGTATATTCCGCCATTTTTCCTCTCCCTTTAATACTCTATACTCTCTGTGACTTTGGAGAGGATCCATTTCGTTCCGTAAACTATCGGAAGATTTATCGCCGTTACGACGAGACCTACCGCCGCCGTAACGTTTAACGTGTTTGTCGTCGAACCGTTGTATTGTACCTGCGCGTAAAACCAGAACGAAAGCGTCTGCGTGTTATACTGCCCGTCCGTAAACAGAAGTATAGGCGCGCTTATGGTAAATAAACTGCAAACGGTCAATATTATAAGCGTGGATATCGTATCCCACATTATTGGAACTATAAGAAGCCTCAATTCCTGAAAAGCATTGCTTATCCCGTCGAGTTTGCCAGATTCGAGCACTTCTTCCGGCACGCGCCTTATCGCGCCTTCCATTATTAAAAGACTTTGGTAAAATCCCACCCACACGCAATATACCATGAGAGCGGGATACGCCATCCTGTCGTCGTGGAAAAAGTCGGGAAGCCCTATGCCGCCCGCGCGCCTTATAAGCACGCTTATCGGACCGTCGGGCGAAACCATATTCTTCACCGCGACCGAAAGAACGATACCGCTTATTATCGTCGGCAGAAAAAGCATCACGCGGAAAAATTTCGCGCCGCGTAGTTTTTTCGCAAACGTATAAGCTATAATGAAATTGAATACGAGTTGCGCCGAGTGTATCAAAAACAGTATCCCCGTGTTTTTTAACGCTATAAACAGGCTCGAATCGGCGCTCACTACCATTTTCCATACGGAAACAAAGTTCTGAAACGATCCGCGGTACACGTCCTGTCCGTCCGCTCCCACGCCCACGAAACGCGTAAAAGCAAGATAAAACGACCAGTAATTCTGCCCTATATAAAATACGAAAAAATGTATTATAGGTACGGCGATGAACAGCGCGGCGCATATGTACTTTCCGCGCATAAGC
>CADBSX010000132.1 GCA_902797515.1 uncultured Eubacteriales bacterium
GTCAGAACGAGAACGGGCATGCCTATCTTTCTGTTTTTCAAAACCTTTTCTTCCATAAAAAACTCCTTTGCGATATTTGATATCGTTTTGATATCACAATAATAGCACAAACGCAAACCGTTGTCAAGCGTTTGAACAAAAAAAACCGCCCGATATAAACGGACGGAAAATTCATCTTATTTCTCCGCGGATCTTTGTCCTGCGGCGGAAAGCATCAGTTTTATACGGTTGAGCTGATTAACTTCGCTCGCCCCGGGATCGTAATCGACCGCGGCGATATTCGCGGACGGATACTCCTTTTTGAGAGCCTTTATCACGCCTTTGCCCATAACGTGGTTCGGAAGGCATCCGAAAGGCTGTACGCAGACGATATTGTTCACGCCCTCGCGGAGAAGTTCGACCATCTCGCCGCAAAGAAACCAGCCTTCGCCGTACTGATTGCCTATCGAAAGGAATTTTTTGGTCGGCTCGGCTATCTCGCCTATTTTAAGGGGCGGCGTGAACCGTTTGCTCTTTTTTAAAGCGGCGACGGCGGGCTTTCTTATGCTTTCGAGCGCGGCGACGCCTATCTTGGAAACGACCGTTTTCATAAAACTTTCGCCGAGATACTTGTGCTTGTAATCCATATTGTAAAGTATCATCGAAAGGAAATCGAGAAAATCGGGAACGACCGCTTCCGCGCCCTCTCTTTCGAGCAGTTCGACAAGCCGATTGTTGGCGAGCGGCATATATTTCACGAGTATTTCCCCGACTACGCCGACTTTCGGTTTTCTGACGGTTTCATCAAGGGGAAGGGCGTCGAAATCGGCGACTATGCCCCTGCAAATTTCACCGTGCGACTTCTTTTCCCCGCCCTTTTTAAGGGAATTTATTATTATCCCTTTCCACTTTTCGGAAAGGGCGTTCGCCGCGCCTTTTTCCTTTTCGTAAGGCCTCGTCGCGTAAAGACAGCGCATTAAAATATCGCCGTAAACGACGCACCTCACGCCTTCTTTGAGCATGGAAAGGGATATTTTAAAGCCCTCGTTCTTTTCCATGCCGTTTATGTTGAACGATATGACGGGGATATGCGAAAGTCCCGCCTTATCGAGAGCGCGGCGGATAAACGCGACGTAATTGCTCGCGCGGCAGCATCCGCCCGTCTGCGACATTATAAGCGCGAGCCTGTCCGTGTCGTAGTCGCCCGAAAACACCGCTTCGAGCAGTTGTCCCGTTGTTATTATAGACGGATAGCACGCGTCGTTATTCACGTATTTAAGCCCTACGTCCACCGCTTTTTTCGTGGCGTTGTCGAGCATTACTATCCTGTAACCGTTCTTCTCGAATATCGGCGTTAAAAGGTCGAGATGTATAGGGCTTATCTGCGGAACGAGCAAAGTGTATTTTTCATCGCGCATCTTTTTAGTGAATTCCGCGCGCTTATACGTTATAGGTTTCGGCGTCGCCTTTACGCCCCTCTTTTCGCGCATACCGATAGCGGCGATAAGGCTTCTCACTCTTATTCTCGCCGCGCCGAGGTTGTTCACCTCGTCGATTTTAAGCACCGTGTAGAGTTTCCCCGACTTTTCGAGTATTTCCTGCACCTGATCGGTGGTAACGGCGTCGAGCCCGCATCCGAAAGAGAAGAGTTGTATCATTTCGAGGTCGTTCCTCTTTCCGACGAATTCCGCCGCCTGATAGAGCCGAGAGTGGAACACCCACTGATCGACTACGCGGAGAGGACGCTCGGGAACGAAGTCGAGCGGCAGACTGTCTTCCGTGAACACGTCGAAACCGTAAGACGCGACGAGTTCGGGGATGCCGTGATTTATTTCCGGATCGACGTGATACGGTCTGCCCGCCAGAACTATACCGCGTCCGCCGTCTTTTTCCATAGCGGCGAGTATTTCGCCGCCTTTTTTCCTTATATCGTCTTTCGCCTTTCTCTGTTCCGCCCACGCGAGTCGCGCCGCCTTCCTCACTTCCGAGGCGGATATCCCCCATTTTTCGCCGCACACCTTTACGAGCCTGTTTTCAGCCGCCTTTTCGGACGCGAAGGATATAAAAGGTCTCACGTAATCCATTTCGCCCGACGTTATCTCTTCGACGTTGTTTTTGAGATTTTCGGGATATGATACGACCATAGGACAGTTATAACGGTTGTCCGCGTCGGGCGTTTCCCTGTATTCGTAGAACACGCACGGATGGAACACCGTCCTTATCCCGTGATCGTAAAGCCACTTGACGTGCCCGTGCGCGAGTTTTGCGGGATAGCACTCCGACTCGGACGGGATCGACTCCATTCCGAGTTCGTAAACCGAGCGGTTTGAAAAGGGCGAGAGAACGACTCTGAAACCGAGTTCTTTGAAAAAAGTCGCCCAATACGGATAATTCTCGTAGATGTTGAGCACTCTCGGTATTCCGATCGTTCCCCTCGGCGCGTTTTCTTCCGACAGCGGAACGTAACCGAATATGCGCGTTTTCTTGTATTCGAAGAGGTTATATCCCTTCTTGACGCCCGTGTCGTTGGCTATTTTCTTTTCGCAGCGGTTGCCGCTTACGTACCTGCCGCCGCCCTCGAAAACGTTGACGGTGAGCATACAGTTGTTTTCGCAGCCGCCGCACCTCGCGGCTCTCGACGAATATTTAAGGTCCGCTATCTCCCCGAAAGAGAGCATTTTCGACTTTTCGCCCGAATATCTGTCCCGCGCGATTAGAGCCGCGCCGAACGCGCCCATTATTCCCGAAATGTCGGGGCATACCGCGTCCGCGCCGACTATCTTCTCAAACGCACGCAAAACGGCTTTATTGTAAAAAGTTCCGCCCTGAACGACGATATGACTTCCGAGGTCTTTCGCGTCGGTGAGTTTTATGACTTTGAAAAGGGCGTTCTTTATCACCGAATAGGCGAGCCCCGCCGATATATCCGCGACCGACGCGCCCTCTTTCTGCGCCTGTTTGACGTTTGAATTCATAAAGACGGTGCAACGCGTGCCGAGGTCTATCGGCGCGGAGGCGAAAAGAGCCTCGTTTGCGAAATCCGCCGCCGTAAAACCGAGCGACGCCGCGAAATTCTCTATGAACGAGCCGCAGCCCGACGAGCAAGCCTCGTTGAGCATGACCGTATCGACCGCGCCGTTTTTGAGTTTTATGCACTTCATGTCCTGCCCGCCGATATCCAGCACGCAATCGACTTCTTTGTCGAAAAACGCCGCCGCGGTCGTATGCGCGACCGTTTCCACTTCCCCGTCGTCGAGCTTAAATGCGGCTTTCAAAAGAGCCTCTCCGTATCCCGTCGAACACGCCCGAGCTATTTCAGCGGTTTCGGGCATCGCTTTTTCTATCTCTTTAAGCGCCTCTCTCGCGGTTTCGATAGGACTTCCCTTGTTTCCCGAATAAGTCGCGTATAAGAGTTCGCCGCCCTCGCCTATAAGGGCGAGTTTGGTCGTGGTCGAGCCCGCGTCAACGCCGAGAAAGCATTTTCCGGAATAGTTTTTTAGGTCGCCTTTTATGACTTTCGCCTTTTCGTGCCTCGCTAAAAATACGTCGTATTCTTCCCTGTTTTTAAACAGCGGTTCGAGACGGTTTATCTCGTATTCCATCTTAACGCCTTTTCCGAGCGTTTCTATAAGTTCGCCGATATCCTTTTCCGCGTTTTCCTCTCTTCCCGCCGCGCCTATCGCCGCGAAGAGATGAGAATTTTCGGGATCGACTATCTCGTCGTCTTTGAGTTTCAGAGTTCTGACGAACGCCTTTTTGAGTTCGGTCAGGAAATGCAGAGGACCGCCGAGAAAGGCGACGCAGCCCCTTATAGGCTTGCCGCACGCGAGCCCCGATATGGTCTGATTTACGACCGACTGAAACACCGACGCCGCGAGGTCGGCTTTCGAGGCGTCCTCGTTTATGAGCGGCTGTATATCCGTCTTGGCGAACACGCCGCACCTTGCCGCTATCGTGTATATTTCCTTATAATCTTTCGCCGCCTCGTTCAGCCCTTCCGCGTCCGTCTGCAAAAGAGACGCCATCTGATCTATGAAAGAGCCCGTGCCGCCCGCGCAGACGCCGTTCATCCTCTCGTCGAGCCCGCCTTTGAAATAGATTATCTTCGCGTCCTCGCCGCCGAGTTCTATCGCGACGTCGGTTTGCGGATAATACTTCTTTATGGCGTCCGAAGTCGCCACTACTTCCTGTACGAACGGCACGCCGAGCGCTTTCGCGAGCCCTATCGCGCCCGATCCCGTAACGCTTATTCTGAGCGCGCAATCGCCCGTTATTGCCCTCGCCTCTTTCAAAAGTTCCGCGAGCGTTTCCTGCGTGTGCGCATGGTGACGGCGGTAACGTCCGAACAAGACGTCGCCGTTCTCTCCGAGTATGACCGCTTTGACCGTAGTCGAACCGATATCTATTCCCGCGCGATAAACTTTCAATTTTTTTCTCCGATAATAAAGAGCGCACCGTCAGGAACAGGCGCTCTTTTCCTCTGTGTTTTTAATTTTTACCTGAAAACGTGTTCGTAAAAACACTCGCCGTGCCTTATTCACTTAATTAAGTCTAATCCGCCCATATACGGTCTCAATACTTCAGGAACGGTCACCGAGCCGTCCGCGTTCTGATACTGTTCTATAAGCGCGGGGAAAACTCTCGAAGTCGCAAGTCCCGATCCGTTAAGAGTGTGGACGAACCTCGTCTTGCCCGTTTCCTTGTCGCGGAATCTCGTATTGTTTCTTCTCGCCTGATAGTCGTTTGCGTTGGATACGGACGAAACCTCTTTATATATGCCCATGGACGGGATCCATACTTCTATATCGTAAGTCCTCGCCATCGACGCCGAACAGTCGCCCGCCGCGAGTTTGGAAAGTCTGAAATGAAGTCCGAGCCCTTCCATAAGTTTGCAAGCCTTTCCGACGAGTTCTTCAAACGCCTCTCTGCTCCTGTCGGGATGCGCGTACTGCACCATTTCGACCTTGTTGAACTGATGCCCTCTTATCATGCCCCTCTCTTCCGCTCTGTACGTTCCCGCCTCTTTGCGGTAACAGGGCGTATAAGCGAAGAACTTCATAGGAAGTTTGTCCTCGTCGATTATCTCGCCCGCATACATATTGACGAGCGCGGTCTCGGCGGTCGGCAGCATGAATTTCGCCCTCTTCTTGTCGCCGTCCTCGCTGTCCACCCAGTAAACCTCGTCGGTGAATTTCGGGAACTGTCCAGCGCCGAATCCGCAGTTATAGCCGAGCATGTGCGGCGGAAGTATCATTTCGTAGCCGTCCGCGAGATGCGTGTTTATAAAGTAGTTCAAAAGCGCCCATTCGAGCCTCGCTCCGAGCCCTCTGTATATCCAGTATCCGTTGCCCGAAAGTTTAACGCCCCTCTCGTAATCTATTATGCCGAGCCGAGTGCATATATCGACGTGATTTTTCGCCTCGAACGAAAACTCGGGCTTTTCCCCGAACACGCGGAGAACTTTGTTGTTTTCCTTTTCGCCCGCGAGAAGGTCGTCGTCGGGGATGTTCGGAAGTTTCGCGACGAAGTCGTTTATGTTGGTCTGATATTCGTTTATCTTCGCGTCGCCCGCGGCTATCTTTTCGCCTATCTCGCGCATCCTCGCGAATATCCCGTCAACGGGCTTCCCCTCTTTTTTGAGTTTAGGGATCTCGGCGGAAACCTTGTTTCTTTCCGCTTTGAGAGCCTCTGTTTCAGCCATGATTTTCTTTCTCTCTTTGTCGAGAGCGATTATTTCCGTAAAATCGACTATGCAGCCCTTTTTCGCAAGGCTTGCCTTGACTTTTTCGGGATCTTCCGTAATAAGTTTCAGATCGAGCATGATTTTTTCCTCTATACCAAAATGAAGTTTATTATATTATATACTTTATTTCCGAAATAATCAAACGTTTTCCCGACGATACGAAAACATATTTTTTTCGGGAAACGCGAAAAATAATTGCAATTATCACTTTTTTATGGTAAAATGAATACACTGTTAATAACGGTCGCGCAAAAAAGAGTATTTTCAAAGGGATAAAGAGAGAAGACGGACGGTGAAAGTCTTTGAACGGAGAAAAGAAAGTGCGTTTTGCGAAAAAGCGGTCGGCGGTCGCCCCCGAAAAGGGCGGAAGAGCGCCTGTAACCGAGAGGTTTCGGGCGGAAGGAAAAGTGGAACCACGGCGCGGGAACGCGTTTGTCTTTTCCCCGTTTTCGGGGAAAAGATTTTTTTATAACGCGCGGACGTTGTTAAAGATTTATCTGTTATAATAAAAAGGGGGCTCGTAGAAACGAGCAAGGCAAGGCTCGCAAGAAAACAAGGTTTCGATAGACCTTGTCGGTCATCGAAGACTTGTTTTCGACGCAGTAAACGCGGCATTGCGACGTTTATACGACACCTGCAATAAGGTAATACTATGTTTTTCAAAAGTTTAAGAGAAGATATAAATTTCGCGAAACAGTGCGATCCCGCGGCGAGGAGCAAATTCGAGATATTCCTCGCCTATTCGGGCGTAAAGGCTCTTTCGGCGCACAGACGGGCGAACTTTTTTTACCGCATAGGTTTTAAACTGCTCGCAAGGCTTGTTTCCGAACGCGCGAAACGGCGCACCGGTATAGAGATACATCCCGCCGCGAAAATTTCGTCGGGCGTGTTCATCGATCACGGTTCGGGCGTGGTGATAGGCGAGACGGCGGTCGTCGAAAAGGGCGTTATTCTCTATCAGGGCGTGACGCTCGGCGGCACGGGAAAGGAAAAGGGCGCGAAACGGCATCCTACCATAAAGCAAAACTGCGTAATATCGTCGGGCGCGAAAATACTCGGCAACATCACGATAGGCGAACACTCGAAAATAGGCGCGGGGAGCGTCGTTTTAAAGGATATTCCGCCGCACTCGACGGTCGTCGGCATCCCCGGTCGGATCGTCAGGATAAACGGCGAAAAATTCGACGACTCGGACGAAAAGAGAGATATTATCCTCGAAGAACTCTGCCGTCTGCGCGCGAGAGTGGACGAACTCGAAAACAAACTTTCGGAAGGTGATAAAAATGAAGATATATAATACTCTGTCGGGAACGAAGGAAGAATTCGTCCCCATAAACGGCGACAAAGTGAATATGTACGCCTGCGGCATCACCGTTTCAGGCGAGGCGCATATAGGACACGTGTATCAGGCTCTTATATACGATATAATCCGCAAATTCCTTATTAAAAAGGGCTACGACGTGACTTACGCGAGAAACTACACCGACGTTGACGACAAGATAATCGCAAAATCCAACGAAACGGGCATTCCCGCGAGCGCCTACGCCAAAATGATGATAAAGAAGATCGACAAGGTGATGGCGGATATGGAAATAGACGAGCCGGACCTGTGGCTCAAAGCGACGGAGACGATAGACGATATGATCTCTTTCATTTCCGCCCTTATCGAAAAAGGACACGCCTATCCGACGAAGAGCGGAAACGTGTATTTTTCGGTCGATTCCTTCCCCTCTTACGGCAGACTTTCGCACAGAAATCTCGACGACGCGATAAGCGGCGTAAGGATAGAAAGCGACGCCGAAAAGAAAAATCCGCTCGACTTCGCGCTCTGGAAAGCGGCGAAAGCGGGCGAGCCTTTCTGGCCGTCCCCGTGGGGGAACGGTCGCCCGGGCTGGCACATAGAGTGTTCGGCGATGAACAAAAAGGCTTTCGGCGAAGAGATAGACCTTCACGGCGGCGGTCGCGACCTGATCTTTCCTCACCACGAGAACGAAATAGCGCAGACCGAGGCTCTGACGGGAAAGCGTTTCGTCAAATACTGGGTGCATAACGGACTTATAAAAGTCAACGGTCAGAAGATGAGCAAGTCGCTCGGAAACAGCCTTTTAATGACCGATATTTTAAAGGAATATTCCAACGAGGCAATAAAACTCGCTCTTCTTTCCACCAACTACCGCAACGACATAAATATAACGCCCGACCTCTTCCCCGACGCGGAAAAACACCTCTACGAGTTTTACAAAGTCTTTTCGGACGCCGAAAAAGCGGGGATAAAAGCGGACGGCGATTATCCCGAAATCGACGAGAAATTCGACGCGGCAATGTGCGACGATTTCAATACCGCGCTCGCGATAAGCGACTTATACGGCTACTTCAAGAAGATCCGCCAACTTATTGAGAGCGGCGATACGACGGCGGGAAAAATGCTCGGACAGATAAAGAAAACCTATTCCCTTCTCGGCTTGTTTAAAAAAGAGCCGTCGGCTTTCGTTTCAGCCTACGAAAAGGCGCACGAAGAGCCCGTGCCGCAAGAGATAACCGCGCTTGCGGAAAAAATGCAGGCGGCGAGGCTCGCGAAAGATTACGGAAAAGCGGACGCGCTCCGCGCCGAGATAACCGAAAAAGGCTACAACGTAATGATATCCAAAGACGGCGTTACGGTAAAAAAACGCTGAATATTTTGACAAAACGTATATTTCGGTATATAATATAATAAAAATTATAAAAATTACAAGGAGTAAAGTAATATGAAAAAGAAAATAACCGTAACCGAAGCGATATTTCCTATGCCCGTGCTTATGATAGCGACTTATAACGAGGACGGCTCGGTCAACGTGATGAACGCCGCTTGGGGCACCATGCTTGACCGCGATATGGTCGCGCTCAATCTCACCGAGAGTCACAAGACGGTGAAAAATATTAAGGCGAGAAAAGGTTTCACCGTCAGCGTCGCGGACGCGAAACACGTAAAAGAGGCGGACTACTTCGGCGTGGTCTCGGGAAACAAGACGTCGGACAAGTTTAAAAAAAGCGGACTTACCTCTACTCGCTCGTCACTCGTCGATGCGCCTATAATAAACGAGTTCCCCGTGTGTATGGAATGCGAATTCGTTGAGTATCAGAGCGGCGCGACGGGCATCGGCGTTATCGGAAAAGTCGTGAACGTCACCTGCGAAGAAAGCGCGATGGACGGCGACAAGGTAAGCGTGGAAAAACTCGGCGCGATAGCGTTCGATCCCTATACCGCGGGAGATTATAAGGTGTCCGAAAGAGTCGGCGACGCTTTTAAAGACGGTCTTACTCTCGCAAAATAACTTTAATAAGGCAGGCTTATCCTATATATGATTACTTCAAAAGAATTAAGAAACAAATGGATAAAATTTTACGAAGATAAAGGGCATCTCAACATCGGCGCGGTGTCGCTTATCGGCGACGGCTCGACGGGCGTTATGTTCAACGTCGCCGGCATGCAACCGCTTATGCCCTATCTTCTCGGCAAAAAACATCCGTCGGGAAAGACGAGGCTCTGCAACGTGCAGGGCTGCGTAAGAACGGTGGATATCGAGAGCGTAGGCGATCCTACGCACTTCACCTTTTTCGAGATGATGGGAAACTGGTCGCTCGGCGATTACTTCAAAAAGGAAAAGACGGCGTGGAGCTACGAACTTTTAACGAAGGTTTTCGGGCTCGACGGCGACGAGATATGCTCTACCGTTTTCGAGGGGAACGAATCCGCGCCGCGCGACGAGGAAACCGCGGAACTCCTGAAAAAAGTCGGCATAAAGCCCGAACATATCTTCTATCTTCCGAAAAAGGACAACTGGTGGGAACTCGAAGGCACCGTCGGCACGCCGTGCGGTCCGGATAACGAGTGGTTCTATCCGAGAAACGACAAGCCTTGCGGCCCGAACTGCGGTCCGGACTGCGGATGCGGCAGATACGTCGAAATAGGAAACGACGTATATATGCAATACAAAAAGACGGAAAAGGGCTACGAGCCCCTCGCGAATAAAAACGTGGATACGGGATTCGGACTCGACAGACTTCTCGCGTTTTTAAACGGCATTACCGACGGCTATAAGACCGACCTTTTCCTTCCCGTTATCGAGTACCTCGAACAAAAATCGGGCAGAAGTTACGACGGCGACGAAGAGGCGAGAAAGGCGATGCGCATAATCGCCGACCATATCCGCACTTCCACGATGCTTATCGGCGACGTGAACGGCATAGTTCCGTCCAACGTCGGCGCGGGATATATTTTAAGACGGCTCCTTCGGCGCGCTATCCGCTACGCGAGAACGCTCGGCGTAGAGCCGACCGCGCTCACCGACGTTTCGAGGATATTCATAGAAAAGATCTACGACGAGGCGTATCCGCTGCTCAAAGAAAAAGAGGAATACGTTATAGACGAAATAAAGAAGGAAACGGACAAATTCGAGGCGTCGCTCGTCACGGGCTTGAAGGAATTCAATAAGTGCGTGGACGGGATAAACCGTAAAAATCAGTTTATGTCCGCGAAAGATCCCGCCTACGTCCCCGAAACGGAAATAAGCGGAAAACAGGCGTTCAGACTGTACGACACTTTCGGTTTTCCCCTCGAACTCACCGCCGAAATGGCGAAAGAGGCGGGATTTTCCGTCGATGAAGAGGGCTTTAAAGCGGCTTTTAAAGAACATCAGGAAATAAGCAAACAGCAAGGGACGTTCAAAGGCGGACTTGCGGAACAGAACGAAACGACCGCAAGACTTCACACCGCGACGCACCTCTTGAACGCCGCCTTAAAAGCGGTTTTCGACGATCCGAATATCAATCAGAAAGGCTCGAACATAACCGTGGAAAGACTCAGATTCGACTTCAATTTCCCGCGCAAGATAACGGCGGAAGAACTCGAAAAACTTGAAAAATGGGTGAACGACGCGATAGCGGCGAACGCGCCCGTTACGATGGAAGAAATGAGCGTCGAAGAGGCGAAAGCGCAAGGCGCGGTAGGCGTATTTTCCGAAAAGTACGGCGACAAAGTAAAGGTTTACACCATGGGGAAATACAGCAAAGAGATATGCGGCGGACCGCACGCGAACTCGACGGGCGAACTTCACCACTTCAAGATAGTTAAAGAAGAGGCGTCGTCCGCAGGCGTGAGAAGGATAAAAGCCATACTCGACTGA